>JAENXM010000353.1 GCA_016649525.1 Actinomycetota bacterium | reverse complement strand
TTCTCAACAACGATACCGAGATCATCCAGGCCGACTGGATTACGCGGATGCAGGGGCTTGCCTGCTCTTCGGCCGACATAGGTATTGTCGGCTGCAGGCTGGTCAACGCGGAAGGCGACCTGGTCCATGCAGGGACGTACATGCCGGTGCCGAGCTTCTGGGGGCAGGAGTACCCGGGTGACGAAAAGGACATCGGGCAGTACGTGCGTGACCGGGAGGTGGAGGGTGTGATCGCGGCCTGCGTCTACATCAAGCGCGAGTTGATCGAGAAGATCGGGCCGCTCGACGAGGAATACTTCTCCTACTTCGAGGATACCGACTACTGCCTGAAGGCGCGCGAGGCGGGGTACCACGTCTTCTGCTGCGGCGGAGCCACCGTTAAGCACCTCGAGAACACCTCCACGGACCTCAACCGCATGGACTTCTCGGGGACCTTCAGGCAATCGCGTGAGACCTTCCTTAAGAAGTGGAAGGGTTATTACGATTCCCGCTACACCCACCGTCTCACCTGGCGCTCCTATATCTCGGGAAGCGACGCGCATTCGCGGCTCAGCGGCAAGTTGCTCACCGCCCTCGACATCGCGGGAGTCGACCTCAACCTCGCTTTCCTGGAGGGGGCGGACAGGGCCGAGCTCGACGATTTCAGGTTGAACGACATCAAGAACAGGGGCTCCGACAGGGACCGCCCGCAGGTGGTCTTCGCTCCGCCTTCTGAGCTGGGCGGCGCGGACGGCGCTTACAACATCGCCTACGTCTCGACGCCTTTCGACCGTTTCCCCGCCGACTGGGTCGGCGACATCAATAGAATGGACGAGGTGTGGGTGCCGAGCGAGTTCCAGCGCGAAGCCGCGCTCGCTTCGGGGGTGAAGAGAGATGTCGCAGTGATCCCCTTCGGCGTCGACCCCGATTACCTGCATCCGGCGATAAAGGCCTATCCACTGAGCGATCGCTTTACCTTCCTGTCCACGATCGAGTGGGGGCCGAAGGCCGCGCCGGAAACGCTGCTCAGGGCATTCACAGATGAGTTCGGGGAGGACGAGAACGTGGTGCTGGTCGTCAAGGTCACCTCACCTTCGCCCGGCGCCGAGGTAGAGCAGGCGGTAGAGGCCCTCAACCTGCCGCTCGACAGGGCTCCCGTGGTTTTCGTGGTCGACCACGACGTGCCCGGCTACCAGGCCGGCTCCCTTTACCGTTCCGCTGACTGCCTCGTCCTTGTCCAGAAGGCCTCCGATGCCGGGCTCCAAGCCATCGAGGCCCTTTCCTGCGGAGTCCCCGTCATAGCCACCGGCTGGGGCTCCGTCAAAGCTGTGCTTGACGGGGAGGCCGCCTTCGCGATCGACTACGGGCTGGTGCCCGCAGGCGAAGAGGGGCTCAAGCTGGCGCAGCCGGACTACGACCACCTGAGAAGATTACTGCGCAGGCTCTACACGGACATCGATGCCGCGAAGACGGCCGCCCTGTCCGCTTCGCAAAGGATAACCGCGGGACTCGGCTGGGACACTGTCGCCAGGAAGATCATCGAGAGGCTAGATGGCATCCGTTGAAACCGGCAGCAAAGTCGATCTCACCGGCGAACACAAAAGCCCCGGGGCACGAACCGCCCACTTCGCGAAAGAGCACTGGCCGGCACTTCTGGTCATAGCATTCATGGCCGGTGCCTTCTTCTTGAGGCTCTACTATCTTTCCAAACATACCG
>JAENXM010000286.1 GCA_016649525.1 Actinomycetota bacterium | reverse complement strand
TAATAGGGGAACGTCGGCCGAGTATAATCATTGCCATGAAGCCACTTAGCCCGGCCTCTCCACCGTCTTTAGCCCGGCCTCTCAGGCCGGGATTTAAGCGGGCCTGAGAGGCCCGCCTAAAGGGAATACCGAGCCGAAAGGCTCGGGGTACGAACCCCTCTCCCTCCGCCAGGCTTTACTCGTCGGTTGAATTCGGCAGCCAGACCTCCAGTACGCCCCACGAATACATTTTCAGACAGTTTCAAACAGATAACCTCCGAAAGTTACTACTTCCCGTATCCATTGATAGCTGCGAAACGGTAGAATTCATCAGTAAATAGATAGAGGCAGGGAAGGAGCCGGAGCCGTGAAGAAATCCAAGTTAGTGACGGGATCGCTCTCGACTATATTCGCCATATCGCTCATGATGGGCCTTTGCGGGTGCGGAAGCACCGGCGGCCAGCAGGAGAAGCTCTCCTCGAAGGTCCGGGGAATCATGAACTCACCCGAGTTCAAGCATACCTCCTGGACCATAAAGGTCGTCGACCTGAAGACCGGGGAGGTCCTGCAACAGGCGAGCCCGAACATGATGCTCGACCCGGCATCCACAACCAAACTCTTCACAGTCGCGACGGCACTTGATGTGTTCGGACCCGACTACAGGTTCACGACGCCAGTGTACGAGCAGGGCGCGTTGAGCCCCGGCGGCCAGCTGAACGGTAACCTGATACTGGTGGCCAGCGGTGACCTGGCAATGGGTGGACGAGTCACGGAGGGCGGGAAGATCGAGTACACGGACATGGACCACGCCGACGCCAACGCACTGGGCAACGCAACACTCACAAAGACTGATCCTCTTGCGGGACTGGACGATCTGGCGCGCCAGGCGGCGGCGAGCGGCGTAAAGACCGTGAACGGTAACGTGATTATTGACGCTCGACTGTTTCCAACAGGTAGGCCCGAGGGAGACCAGCAAGCATCAATCCTCAGTCCCATAGTGATAAACGACAACCTGTTAGACATTACCGTGACCCCCACCTCACCTGGCAGCCCCGCGGAGATCGCGTGGAGGCCCCAGACCTCTCTATATACCGTAACTTCGACCGTTACCACCGTGGACAAGGGAGGAGAGACCGACCTGGCGGTTTCCTCCCCGAGCCCGGGCAGCATACTTATCGAAGGCTCTATCGAAGCGGGCGGTGGTGACGTGGTGCAGACCTACGAGGTCGAGGACCCGGAGTCTTTTGCCAGGACGCTTTTCATAGAGGCGCTGGGACGCGCGGGTGTGGCGGTCGAGGCCCCGGCGCTCGGGGCGAACCCGGCCGGCGACCTGCCCCCGGAGGGTGACTACACAAGCATGACACAGGCCGCTCTCCTCGAGTCTCCTCCTTTCTCCGAGTACGCAAAGCTGATACTCAAGGTGAGCCTCAACTATGGCGCCAACAGCCTGCTGCCACTCATGGCGGTCCACGAGGGGAAGAAGACTTTCGAGGACGGCCTACAGATCGAACACTCTTTTCTCGAGAAGGCCGGCGTGAGCCTGGACGGGTTGATCATCAACGACGGAGAAGGGGGTGCGGGTAAAGATTACATCTGCGCCGAGTGCGTCGTTCAACTCCTCCGCTACATGTCAACATCGAAAGACTTCAAGGCTTTCGAGGACGCGCTTCCCATCATGGGGGTCGACGGTTCGCTCGCGCAACTCCTCGGCGACAAGAGCCCCATCAAGGGTAAGGTTAGAGCGAAGACCGGCACCCATGGCACCGGCGACCTGCTGAACGATAGGATCGCCCTCACGGCGAGGGCCCTCGGCGGTTACATGACGGCGTCCAGCGGAAGGGAGTTAGCATTCGACGTGTCCGCTAACATGATCATTCCGGAGGGCAACGTCGATATGGCAGCACTGCTGAACAAGCACGCCAGTATACTCGAGGCGATCTACGAGGAGTACTGATTTTACGGAGACGTGGATACGATTGACCGGTAACGTCTCGCCGGCCCCCGGAATGCCAACATATTACCAACATACCGGGTGGGATTACCCGGTACGAGATGGTACGAACATCAACGGTCTTGAAAACCGTTGAGCCCGGCCTCTTAGGCCGGGATTTAAGCGGGCCTGAGAGGCCCGCCTAAAAATGCAGGCCAGGACACCGCCATGCTGTCTCTCGGGTATAATCATTGCCATGAAGTCACTAAGGACGCCTGATGAGCGATTTACAAATCTTCCCGGCTACCCGTTCGAGGCACAGTACCTCGAGGTCCCGGACGGCGAAGGCGGGAGCCTGAGAATCCATTACATAGACGAAGGCAGCCGCGACGCGGAACCCGTTCTGTTGATGCACGGGGAACCTTCGTGGTCGTTCCTCTATCGCAAGATGATCCCTGTTATCACCGGCGCGGGATACCGGGCCGTGGCGCCGGACCTGGTCGGCTTCGGGCGCTCTGACAAGCC
>JAENXM010000193.1 GCA_016649525.1 Actinomycetota bacterium | reverse complement strand
GTATGGAGCGTGGAGCCCGAAAGCGGCAGCTTGGATCAGGTGACGGAAGTGCCTGGCGGAGTCAACGACTTCGGTTGGGAAGGACCCGAAGCAATCTTGTACACCGCAACGGAAGGAAGCGCGCAAGAAGCTTCGAGCGAGGAAGACGATACTATCCATGTAACCCAATATGTTGAAACGCCGGTCCGTCTGTTCAGGATTGAATTGGCCAGCGGGCGAACCGAGCGGTTAACCGATAACGATGACAACATCCTGGCCCTTTCTGTATCTCCAGACGGTGACCGCGTATTTCTATGCAGGACAAAAGCGGCGTCGGCTAAGTCACAGTACTATCAGGACATCCCTTTCATGTATTTTATCTATGAAATCGACAGGCGCGAGGAGAAACGGATCTTCTCTGAGGTAAAAGCGGTGGAAAATTGGGCATGGTCACCCGATTCGAAGACTTTGTTCGCAACTGAGGCGTTTGTTGAGGACAGGTATATATTTGCTTATGTTGATTATTTGCGGGCATACGATGTCACAACCGGCGATGAGAAGAATATAGATCTAGGTTGGGATCGAGGCCTTATGCAGATGTCAAAGGTCACTCCTACCGATGACGGCTTTCTTGCCATTCTGGAAGACGGCTGCCATCCAAAGCTCGCGCGGTACGTGAAGAATGAGAACGGCTACGAGCGCCGGATGATGGAGGCCGAGCACCAGGGGAACATCTTCTCAATAGAGACCATTACTGATGGCAAGACCGTTTTCTACCAGCATTCGACCGCAAGCAAGCCCACTGAGTGGTATGTTGCGTCGGTAGATGGCAATAGCATTGAAGATCAAAGGCCCTACACGGACCTCAACCCGCAGTTCAAAGAAAAGGCCTTCGCCGGAGCGGAGGCGATAACCTGGGAGGGCGCCCGTGGCGAAGCCGTTGAAGGAATGCTCTATTACCCGGCCGATTACGACCCCGCAAACAAGTATCCTCTGATGCTTAACATTCACGGTGGGCCCCTCGACTGTACCAGGGACAGGTGGACATTGCTTGGCTGGATGCAGCCGTACCACCTCATTACGCAGAAGGGAGCGTTTGTCCTTGATCCCAACTATCACGGTAGTTATGGCTACGGACTGGAATTCTCCCGTTCTATTCGCGACGGCAAGATGTACGAGTACCCCATAGAAGACATAGAGAAAGGCATAGACCGCCTCGTTGAACTCGGGATGGTTGACGAGAACAGGCTCGGCACCATGGGATGGTCCCAGGGCTCCATTCTATCCAACGCGCTGATTGCCTATGACCAGAGATTCAAGGTAGCGTCGTGCGGGGCCGGAGGGGCCGAGTGGGTCTCGTACTGGGGTCAATCCTATGTAGGCTATTCTCTGTGCGAGTACTACTTGGGTGCTAGCCCGATAGAGAATCCCGGTCTCTATAAGAATCCAAAGCTGGCTCCTTTCTACGATGCAGAAAAAGTCGAGACTCCCGTGATAATGTTCGTCGGCTCCGAGGACCAAAACGTTCCTCCATGCCAGGTCTGGATTACCTACCGGGGGATACAGAAGTACGGAGGTGGACCTGTCGAGCTGTATGTTTTCCCAGGAGAGCCCCATGTTCTCCAGAAGCTGTCACACCAGAGGAGGAAGATGGGAGAGGAGCAGAAGTGGTTTGACAAGCACTTCTTTGACATTGGAGACGATTAATAGCGAGACGTGATACTTATGTTTGTCAATCCATGGGATGTGTGCAGTTTGAACGAGACCCGTTTCCCGCTCCAAACGATATCAGGGGTCAATTCCCTAGGACTTGATCCAGTCCCACGCTTCGTCCAGCTGGTCAGTGGAGAAAGTCTTCATCTCTGCCCCGGGGAGGATGCTGTCAAGCTCAATCAATAACTTGACCCACTCCGGCCCGCCGACTATGGCCAACTTGTCGAAGTCATTCCTGTACTTGCCGATTCCGACTTTGAAGTCCTCTACCATGGCCATCGGCTCCCAGCCTTTGAAGTCATCGTCCATGTAGAACAAGAGGTGTACTTTACCCTCCTCTTTGGCTGCAGCCTCCAGGCGTGGAATGAGGACTTCGTCATAGTCCTCTTTGCTGAGCTTGCCGGTTGCCCTGACTCCCAGGACAGAACCCTGGCTTTCTTCGAGAATCTCAAACATCTTCAGGCCACCTTCTTTCGACACCGGATAACGTAGGGCGGACAATATCACAAAGTCACAGGGGCCTCTACCATGTAGTATGCAGGAACCGGTAAACGACGGGATTCTTGCTCACTTCTGTGCGTGCAGAGCCCCATTGATAATGTGTGCAGTTTGAACGAGACGGGTTTCCCGCTCCAAATTATCTGTGCTATTGAGGGATTTGTGACCTCGGAATCAGTTCTCCTCTGGAAGGACTACCTCAGCAATTCGCTGGAGCAGTTTTATTGAAGCGAGATGTTCGTTGTTTGGATTCTTATTTAGCAACACGATTATAGTTGCCTCTTTGTCCGGGTTGTAGAACGGTGCGGTGCTGTATCCTGGCAGTTCGCCGGCATGATTTCTGAATCCGTCGATGGCAAAGATGCCAAGACCGTAACTGACTTTAAGGTCTTCAATTGTCCCGTCGACTAATTTCAGTCTTTCTTTCTGGGCTGACTCGCTGATCAGCTCGCCGGTAGCGAGCGCTTTGGCCCAGACTTTGAGGTCGTACAGGTTGGAAATCATGGCGCCTGCGGCCCATGTTGCCGAGGGGTCGAGTAGATTGGTAACATCCACCAGATTGTCCTCGCCCTCAATGTACCTGTAACCGTGACTGTACTCACCGGTCATCTCAGGGGTGTTTGGGAAGATAGTGTTATCGAGCTTCAGTGGTTCTAATATGCGCTTCTGGATCTCTTCACTAAGGTCACTACCTATAACCTGCTCGATGATCATCCCGATTAATATTGTATTTGTGTTGGAGTATTCAAAGCCCTCGCCCGGGGGAAAATAGGGATTGTTGGATACGGCAAACTCAACCAGCTCCTGGGGCTTCCACTTCCTGTAGGGGTTCGCCCCTGCCGCCTCTTGGAATCCGTCGGATACGGTGTAGTTAAAGAGCCCGCTTGTCATGTTGCAACACTCGCGCACGGTGATGTTCTCGCCGTTGGGTATTACCACTCCGAAGTCGAACTTGTCCAGGGTATCATTCAGGTTGACCTTGCCCTCATCCACGAGCTGCAAGAGCACCGTGATGACGAACGATTTGGTGTTACTTCCTATGCGAGCCCTGTCTGCAAGCTTGATATCCTGTCCGGTCTCTACATCGGCTTTACCCTTCGCAAGTAGGAACTCGCCCTCACCGGGGACCCAGACTCCAACGATTACACCGGGAATGTCATTATCTTTCATTGTTTGATCGACTAACTGCTCGATTTCCTGCTTCTGCTCAAAGGTGAACTCTGGAGCGCCGCAGGACAAGATGCTGCACGCAGCAAAGGCCAGGATAACAGTAACTACCACGATGCGCATAAGATTCTTGACCATTCGATTTGACATGGCTTCCTCCAATGAACTGCTTATCGGCTCGCGGTAACTGAATTGAGGACATTATATCTAAGTGTAGTGCCTAGTCCCTATCTGGGATGTGTGTAGTTTGAACGAGCCGGGTTTCCCGCTCCAAACGATATCAGGGGTCAATTCCCTAGGACTTGATCCAGTCCCACGCTTCCTGCAACTGGTCGGTGGAGAAAGTCTTCATCTCTGCCCCGGGGAGGATGCTGTCAAGCTCAATCAATAACTTGACCCACTCCGGCCCGCCGACTATGGCCAACTTGTCGAAGTCATTCCT
>JAENXM010000364.1 GCA_016649525.1 Actinomycetota bacterium | reverse complement strand
TTGAGCGTACCGTGCTTCTCCCCGATGCCGCTGTGCACCTCGGCGTTGTTTGCCTTGGTTGTAGCGTCCGAGACATCGCTCTCCTTCTCGAGGATGACGACATCGGGGGTGTACTTGACGATCTCCCGCGCAACCGAGCAGCCGCTAACCCCGGCGCCAATCACGACTACCTCCGCGGAACGCGGGAGGTCAGGTTGTTTGTTCTGCTGCATCAGAGGGACTTTCTACTCGTGACTCCGAGTGTATCCACCAAAGACATACACAACACTGAAATCAGGGATATATTATGCCAGTCGGGGTACGCTGGCAAAGGGAGGAAGCGCGCCCCGGACCTCCGAGAAGCGCTCCATTCAAGTGGTACCTCCCTCATAGTGCCCTACCCGGCTAACCTGTTCGTGATAATATGCCGGTGTTGGAAGCGGTATCTTGAGGATATGGTACTTCGAGTACAGGGAGAGGAGCTTGGATCATGGCTCCCGAAGGCGCCCGGAACGAGTATGACGTCATAGTGGTCGGTGCTGGATTTGGCGGCCCGGTGGCGGCCAAGAAGTGCGCCGATGCGGGCCTTCGGACACTGATGCTGGAACGTGGCGGAAGGGCCGGCGAGAAGGTCATCTCGGGTTTGACCATACCTTTCTACGGGTTTCTCTTCGGCCCCGAATTCATTCGAGACGGGAACCCTCCTATAGAGAGACCCGTTGACGGCATAATCAACTACATCATCAAGGACATCGACGCGGGAGACATCGACATCGAAGACTCGCTCAGGCTTCCGAAGCCGCTGTCCCCGGTGATAGCCTTCGGTTACAACGCCTACTGTCAGCCGTTCTGCGAGTGGGAAGCGGAGAAGGCGGTTGAGTCCGGGGTGGAGCTCAGGACTTCGACGGTTGCGGTGAACGTCTTGAGAGAGAACGGATGCGTAAAGGGCGTAGTTACCGATGCCGGGGACAGCCTCGGCGCGAAGGTAGTGATAGACGCCGAAGGGTGCCAGGGCCTGCTGGCGATCAAGGCGGGGATACGGCAGAAGTACCCGCCCGACACCATATCGCTCGCGGACGTCTACGACTACGAGATGGCCAAGGAAGATGTGGACAGGATATTCGGCCACACCCTCCGCTTCTGCTGGGGCTGGGACGAGCAGCGGGTCGCCCCCCCGCTGGGTTACGGCAACGGCCTGATGGTCTGGCCCTACAGGAACAGCCTGCACTTCATCCAGGACCAGTGCCTGAAGGCGGGAAGCGAAAAGGTCCCCAGCCTGAAAGACTTCGACGAGTATCACAGGAACATCACCACCAGGGTGCCCTGGTGGAAGGACGATGTCGCCCCACACATCAATTTGAGGTCGCGGATGTGGGACGGCTTCGAGATATACGTGGGGCTGGATGAAGACCTTCGAAATATGCCCAACCACACAGACGGCATGATACTGATCGGCGACGCAGCCGGGCTCGAGAGCACCGAGCTTTGCGACGGCGTACCGGCAGCCTGGTTCTCCGCGGAGATCGCGGCCGATGTCGCAATCGAAGCAATAAGGGCAGGTGACACGTCCACCTCTTACCTGAAGCGCTACGACGAGCAGATAAGAGCCCAT
>JAENXM010000348.1 GCA_016649525.1 Actinomycetota bacterium | reverse complement strand
TCGTCGCACATCGGCGGTCCGAGCAGAAACGGGCTCGAGTAGTTCTTTGCGACCTCCAGATCTGCTTTCGAGACCCCCGGGTAGGCGCCAATCTCACTACCGCTCATCATTGCTCCTTCCAGATTTTGTGCTAAGTTTTGTAGCACCCGCTTTGAAATAATTCTATTCTTACGCGGCCTAATAGATATAATCGGCATGTCCCTGGTCTTTACTAAAGAGGGGTTGTACGCAATGGCCGCGGTCCTCTCGAATGGAGACATGAAATTCGATCTTTACTCGGCAAGTGTCGGGCACCCGGACTGGAGGGACACAAACAGGCGCGCGGATAGGATGGTGAAGGAGGTCTCGAGGGTCTTAGAGTTTGACTCCAGGACGTTCGCAGAGAGAGCCTCCGAGGTCAGGCGCGTTGCGGGCGGGCTCTCCACGTTTGCCAGGTCTCTATTCACAAACCACGCGCGCCTCAAGAAGGGCGACCATACCCTCCTTCCGCCCTACTTCATCCTGACGATGCTAAATAAGTGCAACTTCAGATGCACGTACTGCGACAACCACGCCTACAAGGGCTATTACGACTTGCCTGAGATAAAAGACATCGGTCTGGAACAGAGCAAAGAGATTTTGAGGATCATCGGGAAGAACGTGAGCGCCATCTACTTCTGCGGTGGCGAGCCGACCTTACACAAAGACCTTCCCGAGCTCGCGGAATACGCCGCAAGCATCAGCTACTTCCCCATCATGATAAACACCAACGGAAGCCGTTTTCACGACATACTCAAAGACCCCAGGTACAGCCGCCTGCTCAAGAACCTGGACATCATCATCATCAGCCTCGACGCGTTGAACCTCGACAGGCTCTCAAGCGTATGGGGCGTCAAGAAAGCGCTGGGCGAGCAGGTTATCGTGAACATCCTCGCGCTCAGACGGCTGCAGGAAAAAGTGCGCTTCAAGCTAATGGTCAACACGGTCATCACCCCGGAGACCATCGATGACGCGGATGCGATCCTCGACTGGACGAACGACCTCGGGATCTGGTACTCCCCCGTACCGATGAACCGCGGCCCTCACATACACGAGGACCTGAAATCAAAACCTGACTACCACGCGCTCTGCGACAAGATCATCACCCGTAAAAACCAGGGATATAAAATCCTCGGCTCGAGGAGACTCGTCGAAAACCTGGTAAAGGGGAAGAGTATCAAGTGCTTCCCGTCACTCATACCGCACGTCGACGGGGACGGCTACACGTACTGGCCCTGCAAGACCGCGTCGGCCCTTGAGCCTATAAAACTGAACGTGCTGGACTTCGAATCCTGGGACGACCTGTACCAGGCGGCCGAAAAGGTCATAAGCGTGAAGGACATCCACGGCAAGGGCCCAGGTCGGTGCGGCGGCGATTGCCAGTGGATGCAGAACTACGTGAGCGATGCCCTGGCGCGGGGAGTTGCGCACCCGCTGCGCAGCGGCGCGCTCCTGGAGATCACCGAGTTCATCGGGGCGGTTTAGAGCCGAGTGATGCAGAACGAAGAAGCCGTAGCTGTCGAAAGCACTTCCATCAAGCAGGTCCTCCTCGAGTTCCTGTTCCTGTGCACAGCCGCCGCTTTCGTTGCCTTCTTCGCCCAGAACACGCCCCTGATGTCCGCGCTCGTCGGGGCCAACATCATCGCCCGCTTCATCCTGATAAGGCGAAAACACGATTGGGTCTTCTTCCTCACAGGATTCGTGTTTGGCGGCGGAAACGACCTTATATCGATGATAACGCACGTCTACCG
>JAENXM010000053.1 GCA_016649525.1 Actinomycetota bacterium | reverse complement strand
TTTCAACAGGCTCGCGGATTTTTCCGAGCTCAAGTTCGATTGAGGACAGAGCGCGCAGCTCGGTATCCCGGCCGTTCTGGAATTATCGGAGAGGGGGTTTTGAGTCGTGGGCAAGAAGTACGTTTACAACTTCGATGAGGGAAACAAGGACATGAAAGGGATCCTGGGCGGCAAGGGCGCGAACCTAGCCGAGATGACAAACCTGGAGATACCGGTCCCGCTCGGGTTCACGATCACAACCGATGCGTGCGTCTATTACTCGGCCGAGGGGGAGTATCCTCCCGGCCTCGAGGAAGAGATAGGGGAGCACCTGGCGGCACTCGAGGAGGGGATGGGAAAGAAGCTCGGGGACAAGGACGACCCACTACTCGTCTCGGTGAGGTCCGGCGCGAGGGCGAGCATGCCGGGCATGATGGATACCGTTCTGAACCTCGGCCTGAACGACGAGTCGGTCAAAGGCCTCGCTGAGCAGACCGGGGACGAGCGCTTCGCCTACGACTCCTACAGGCGGTTCATACAGATGTTCTCCGAGGTGGTACTCGGGGTCGAGGGCGAGGGGGAGCTCAAGGGAAAGCTGTTCGAGAACGCCATCGACGAGCTGAAGCGGGAGAGGGGTCTGAAGCTAGATACGGACCTGAGCAGTGAGGACCTCAAGGAACTTGTCGTACGCTTCAAGGAGATAACGAGGCGGGAGTCGGGCGGCGACTTCCCCTCGGACCCGAAGGTCCAGCTAGGCCTCGCGATCAAGGCCGTCTTCAAGTCCTGGAACAACAAGCGGGCGGTCGACTACCGCAGGCTCTACAAGATACCCGACGACTGGGGTACGGCTGTGAACGTGCAATCCATGGTCTTCGGGAACAGAGGGGAGAGCTCCGCGACCGGCGTCGCGTTCACACGCGACCCGGCAACCGGGGAAAACGTCCGATACGGCGACTTTCTCATAAACGCGCAGGGCGAGGACGTCGTCGCCGGGATAAGGAACACTGAGCCCATAGGTAAGCTGAAAGAGGAGATGCCGCCGGTCGCGGACGAGCTCGAGGGGATAATGCGGAAGCTCGAGGGTCACTACCGCGATATGCTGGACATAGAGTTCACAATCGAGCAGGGCAGGCTCTGGATGCTGCAGACCCGCGTCGGGAAGCGGACGGCGGCCTCGTCCTTGAAGATCGCGGTGGACATGGTCAACGAGGGGCTCCTCACCAGGGAGGAGGCCCTTCTCCGTATAGACCCCTACCAGCTCGACCAGCTCCTGCACCCCCAGTTCGACCCTTCGGTGAAAGTGGAGGTGCTCGCCAGGGGTATGAACGCTTCTCCGGGTGCCGCGGTAGGTAAGGCGGTGTTTGACTCCGATGCTGCCGAGCGCCTGGGCAAGGAAGGCGAGGACGTCATCCTGGTGCGCTGGGAGACGACCCCCGACGACCTGTACGGCATGATAGCGAGCAAGGGGATACTCACCAGCCACGGCGGGAAGACGAGCCATGCCGCGGTTGTAGCGAGGGGCATGGGCAAACCGTGCGTCTGCGGTACGGAGGCGCTCGAGATAGACGAGGAGAAACGGCTCGGCCGGGTCGGGGATGCCGGGATACGGGAGGGCGACGTCATAAGCATCGACGGGACGACCGGGGTCCTGGTCAAGGGAGCGGTGCCCCTTGTACCCCCGGGGGTGACGGGCGACTTCGATACCGTTCTCGCCTGGGCGGACGAGGTGAGGGAGCTCGGCGTCTGGACCAACGCCGACACGCCTGAGGACGCAGCCCGCGCCCGCGGCTTCGGGGCTGAGGGCATCGGCCTTTGCCGTACGGAGCACATGTTCCTGGGGGACCGCCTTCCGATCGTACAGAAAATGATTCTGGCTGAGAGCGAGACCGAGGTGGACGAGGCGCTCGCCGAGCTTCTGGATGTGCAGAGAAGCGGTTTCACGGGGATATTCGAGGCGATGGACGGCCTGCCCGTGACGATACGCCTTCTCGACCCGCCACTACACGAGTTCATGCCCGACGCGGTCGAGCTCGAGATCGAGCTCGCCAAGCTCAAGATGACCGGCGGGGACCCCGCCGAGATCGAGAAGGACGAGCACTATCTGAAGAGCGTGAAATCTTTGAGGGAAGCGAACCCGATGCTCGGGCTGCGCGGCTGCCGACTCGGCATCACCAACCCCGAGATATACCAGATGCAGGTCCGTGCAATCATGGAGGCAGCGTGCGAGCGCAAGGCCGCGGGGGGCGACCCGAAGGTGGAGATCATGATCCCGCTCGTATCCGTTTACACGGAGCTGGAGGTCCTACGGGGGGAGGCCGAGCGGATCATCGAAGAGGTCTTAAAGGAGAAAGGCATGACACTGGAGTACCACATCGGCACGATGATAGAGCTCCCCCGCGCCGCGCTGACCGCGGACGAGGTCGCGAAGTACGCGGACTTCTTCTCCTTCGGGACTAACGACCTCACGCAGACGACCTTCGGGTTCAGCCGTGACGACATCGAGGCGAAGTTCCTGCCGCGGTACCTTGACAGGAAGATACTCGCCGACAACCCGTTCGAGACGCTGGATCCCGCCGGGGTGGGCAAGCTCGTCCGGATGGGTGTCGAACTGGGGCGCGCGGCGAACCCCGGGCTCAAGGTCGGCATATGCGGAGAGCACGGAGGCGACCCGAGGTCGATCATGTTCTGCCAGGAGGTCGGCCTCGATTATGTGTCGTGCTCGCCGTTCAGGGTGCCGATGGCCCGTGTGGCGGCCGCTCGTGCAGCCCTAAGCGCAAAATAGGGGAATGAATCGATGCTTATCAGAGAGCGGATAGAGAAGACTGAAAGGGAGATTCTCTCCCCTCGAGCCGCTCTCGCGGCGGAGACGCGGGGGCGCGAGAGGCCAGAGGCTCCCTGCTCTATCAGGACCGAGTACCAGAGGGACCGCGACCGTATTATCCACTGCAAGTCCTTCAGGCGCCTCAAGCACAAGACCCAGGTCTTCCTGGCGCCGGAGGGGGACCACTATAGGACCAGGCTTACCCACACGATGGAGGTGGCGCAGATATCGCGCACCGCCGCGCGCGCGCTCCAGCTCAACGAGGATCTCACTGAGGCGATAGCGCTCGGCCATGACCTCGGCCACACACCGTTCGGGCACATCGGCGAGGAAGCCCTCTCGGAGTACTTGCCTGGGAAATTCAAGCACAACGAGCAGAGCCTGAGGGTGGTCGACCTGCTCGAGTACGACGGACAGGGATTGAACCTCACCTGGGAGGTACGCGACGGGATATTGAATCACACGGGGGAGGGGACGCCCTCCACGATAGAGGGCCAGATTGTCCGCCTCGCCGACAGGATAGCGTATATAAACCACGACATCGATGACGCCCTGAGGGCGGAGATCATCGTGCCCGAGGACCTCCCGGAGGAGCCGATACGCGTGCTCGGTTTTCATCCCGCTAAGCGCATCGACGCTCTTGTCCACGACCTGGTCGAGAGCAGCATGGATTCGGATACCATAAGTCTGGGCGACGAAGCCTGGTCGCTCGTGGACGAGCTGCGCGACTTCCTCTTCGAAAGGGTCTATATAGGTTCAGTGGCCAAGGCCGAGACTGAGAAGGCGGTGAGGGTTCTGCAGACACTGGGCGATTACTATCTCGAGCATGTCGAGCTTCTGCCACCCGAGTACCAGCCGAAGGACGAGGAGGAGCTTACGGTCAAGATATGCGACTACGTCGCAGGAATGACCGACCGTTACGCGCTCATGAAGTACGAGCAACTGTTTCTACCCCGCTCCTGGATGGTGGAGTGAAGATGGGGTCAGGTCTTGAAACGTGAATTAATAACTACTCTCGCATGCGGCTTAATAATTCACGTTTCAAGACCTGACCCCAGATGCAAGGAGTTGGTTA
Source organism: Actinomycetota bacterium (assembly GCA_016649525.1). Classification (GTDB taxonomy): domain Bacteria; phylum Actinomycetota; class Geothermincolia; order Fen-727; family Anoxymicrobiaceae; genus JAENXM01. The sequence continues at coordinate 6,345 of JAENXM010000053.1, read as the reverse complement.
GCCCTGGGTCGAAACAACATATCAGAAAGGCCGCGCATCCGCATGATTATCCCTGAGAGGTAACGTTGTCCCCCGGAGGCAGAATCAAGGATTCCGACATCGATGCGGTGCGGGAGCGCACCGACATCGTACGGATGATATCCGAATACGTCCCGCTCAAGAAGTCCGGCCGGGAGTACAGGGGCCCTTGCCCCTTTCACCAGGAAAAGGACCCCTCTTTCTACGTCAACCCGGCGAAGGGCGTCTATTTCTGTTTCGGGTGCAAAGCCTCCGGAGGCGTATTCAACTTCGTCATGCAGGTGGAGGGCCTCAAATTCAACGATGCGGTAGAGCGCCTTGCGGACAGTATCGGCTACCAGCTCTCCTACGAGACCGTGAGCCCCGACGACATGAAAAGGCGGACAGAGAGAGACCGCCTCTATACGCTCAACCAGACGGCCGCCGACTATTTCCATTACCTGCTAACGGAGACCGAGAACGGCAAAAAGGCGTTGTCCTACCTGAAGGGACGCGGGCTGGAGGATGGTGTGATCGACACGTTCCACCTCGGGTTCGCACCCGACGGGTGGGACAACCTGAGCGCGTTCCTCGCCAAGAAGGGCTACAGTGAGAGGGAGATGGTGACGGCGGGAGTCGCGAAGGAGCGCCCCAGGGGGAAAAAAGACGGTCGCGGCGTTTACGACATCTTCCGGAGCCGCATCATCTTCCCCATCATGGACCACCGCGGGAGGGTGGTCGCGTTCGGGGGGCGACGAATGGAGGAGAAGGCCGAGCAGGGCGAACCGAAGTACCTGAATTCGCCCGAGACGCCTGTGTACCGGAAGGGCCGAACGCTTTACGGCTTCTACCAGACGCGGGCCGCCATCCAGGATGCCGCAGAAGCGGTCGTCGTCGAGGGCTACACCGACCTCCTCGCGCTCTGGCAGGCGGGCGTCGCTCCCGCCGTCGCGACACTCGGCACCGCCATGACCGAGAACCATTTCGAGCTCCTTAACAGGTTCTGCGACAGGGTCTATCTCGCGTTCGACGCGGACAGGGCCGGTGTGGATGCCGCCCTGCGCCCGCTCGAGTTCTGGAACAGGTTCAAGATCGAGGTTATGGTGATCACGCTTCCCGACGGCGAGGATCCCGCCTCCCTTGTCGAGAAAGGGGGAGCCCCCGCTTTCAGGGAGTTCCAGGATAGAGCCGAACCGCTGCTCGATTTCGCGGCCCGGAAGAAGATCGAGGGCTGCGACACCTCGACGCCTCTCGGCCGCCGCAGGGCGATGGAGGGATGCGTGCCTATAATAGCCAAGGTCTCGAGCGAGGACATGCGGCCGGTGAGGAACGACCTGTTGAGGAAGGTCGCGGGCCAGCTCGACATGCCGCTGGAGACGGTTGAGGTCTACATGAGGGAAGCCTCCCGTCTGTCCGGGAGGCCGGCCGAGCGCGGCGCCGGCTTGGAGGTCCCTGCGATGTGGCAGAAGGTGGAGAAGGAGGCCTTGAGGGTACTTCTTCACGACCCGGAGGCGCTGATCAAGCACCAGTACCTGGACTCCGAATACTTTTCTGATGAGAGTTACAAGAATATTTTCGAGAAGTTAAAGGAAATCTCGGTCTACGACGAAGATATTTTGCGGGTCGATTTCAACTCCATCATATCCCGACTGGTAGATGGCATCGAAGATGAGCGCCTGCGTAGCCGTTTAACGGAGCTCCTGATAGAGCCGCCTCCGCAGTCTAACCCGGGGTACGAGGACAAAGTATTAGACAGGTTGAGTTACCTTTTCTTCAAGAAGCGTATGAGCAGGATAGAGTTCGAGATGACGAGGGTCAACAAGGAACTCGAGCCAAAGAAGTATGACGCGCTCTGCAATCAACTGCTTGAGCTCGACCAGGTGATAAAGGAACAGTTTCCTTACGACCACCGTTAACGTTAGTACAATTGGCAGGGAACACGGGTGCCCGGCCTCGGGGGGCGCCCGGGTGCACCGGGGCGCAGAGGTGGTGACGTATTTCTTATGTCAGATGAATGGAAAGACCTCGATATAGAAGAAGTGCGCGAGCTCTCCGTGTGGGGGAAGGAAAAAGGCTTCCTGACCACCGATGAGATCGTCGATCGCCTGAAAACAGTAGAGCTCACCCCGGACCAGGTCGACAGCGTGTTCGTGCTCCTGTCGGACAGCGGCATAGAGATAACGGACGAGGCGGTCGACGAGATCAAGGAGGAGATGGAGGCGGAGGGCAGGGGCCGTCCCGCCAAGGCGCCGCCGGGGGCTCTCGACCTGTCCGTGCAGCCGGTGACCAACGACCCGGTGCGCATGTACCTGAAGGAGATAGGCAAGGTGTCGCTCCTGACCGCAGAGCAGGAGGTGTCGCTGGCGAAGCGGATCGAGGCCGGCGAGGAGGCCTCCAAGCGCCTTGCCTCGGATGAGAAGCTGAAAGCCAAGAACGTCGAGAGGCTTCACGATATAGAGGAGGACGGCCTCGAGGCCAAGAGTAAACTGGTCGAGGCGAACCTCAGGCTGGTCGTGAGTATAGCGAAGAGGTATGTGGGGAGGGGCATGCTCTTCCTGGACCTCATCCAGGAGGGCAACCTGGGGCTTATCCGCGCGGTCGAGAAGTTCGATTACGAGAAGGGCTACAAGTTCAGCACCTACGCGACCTGGTGGATCCGCCAGGCTATAACGCGCGCCATAGCGGACCAGGCGCGCACCATCCGCATTCCGGTGCACATGGTCGAGACCATAAACAAACTGGTCAGGGTCCAGCGCCAGCTCCTTCAGGACCTCGGGCGTGAGCCCCTGCCCGGGGAGATTGCGGACGAGATGGAGCTTTCCCCCGAAAAGGTGCGCGAGATATTGAAGGTAAGCCAGGAGCCGGTCTCGCTCGAGACCCCGATCGGCGAGGAGGAGGACAGCCACCTGGGCGATTTCATCGAGGACTCCGGGGCGATCGTCCCTGCCGACGCCGCGGCCTTCAGGCTTCTGCAGGAGCAGCTCGAGGAAGTGCTCGATGACCTCAACACAAGAGAGAAGCGCGTCATCCAGCTCCGCTTCGGGTTGCTGGACGGCCAGCCCCGTACGCTCGAAGAGGTGGGGCGCGTCTTCGGCGTCACGCGGGAACGCATACGCCAGATAGAGTCCAAGACCCTCTCAAAGCTCCGGCACCCTTCAAGGAGCGGGAAGCTCCGGGACTATATCGAGGAATAACCGCCGCAGCACTTCTTTCCGATGAATCTGGCCCGGTAAAAGGACCTGACTTTGCAGACATGACGGCTGTTCCCTGAAGCGAAGGCGTCAGGAAAAGGAGGGAGGTCCTATGTGCGCTGAGCCTTATCACAAGCCGCTGGAATCGATTCCCGAGGAGGCCAGGGACCGTCACCGGGCGATTGTATCATTGATAGAGGAGTTACAGGCCGTAGACTGGTACAACCAGAGGATCAACGCCACAGGTGATTCGGATCTGAGGGGGATACTCGAACATAACAGGGACGAGGAGAAAGAGTATGCCTCGATGCTGCTCGAGCGGCTGAGGCGGAGAGACCCGGCCTTTGCACACGAACTGAAGGATTATCTCTTCACCGAAGGCGACATCCTCGAGCTCGAGGAAGAAGGGTAGTGGCAGCCGGAATCGACAGAGAAACGCTCGAAGGACTCTATGACAGGTACAACCGCAGAGAGTTCGTCCACCCCGACCCGCTGGAGTTTCTTTACGACTATGACGAACTTGCCGACCGCGAGATCGTCGCTCTCGTCGCTTCATCGCTCGCGTACGGGAAGGTCGCGCAGATAATAAAGAGCGTGGCGGCCGTCCTCGAGCGGATGGGGCCGGCACCCGCCGTCTTCCTCCGGGCCTCTTCTCCCCGCTCGCTCGAGATGAAGCTGTCCGGCTTAAAGCACAGGATGACGACCGGACAGGACCTGGCACGTGTACTGGCGGGAGTGAAGACGGTTATCGAGCGGTACGGTTCGCTCAATGCATGTTTCGCATCGAAGATGAATGCAGGTTATGAGACCGTGATCCCGGCGCTGTCATCTTTCGTGGCAGAGGTATCGGAAGAGTCCGGAGGTTCCTGCGAGTTCCACCTCCCTTCGCCGGATGGAGGCAGCGCGTGCAAGAGACTGAACCTGTTCTTGAGGTGGCTTGTCCGGAAAGACGAAGTCGATCCCGGTGGTTGGGAGGGCGTGCCGCTGTCGAAGCTTGTGGTCCCCCTCGACACGCACATGCACAAGATCTGCTACAAGTACGGCATGACGAAACGGAAACAGGCGGACCTCGGCACGGCGCTCGAGATAACGGCGAGATTCAAGGAGATCGCGCCCGATGATCCCGTGAGATACGATTTCGCTCTCACTAGGCTGGGGATCAGGGACGATGCTTTTTCCAGCCACATCCTCTATTGACCCGTAATCACTCATGCCTGATCGATATGAGAACCCAACGAGTGCTTCGGAGTACCAAGTGCCCATATGTGGTGTTAGAGGACAATGGTCTCAATGGGTGATTTTCAAGTGGTGCCATGAAGTAGGCGCTTTTGCCTGCCGATATCTATATTGAGGATCATTAGTATATTGGAGCGCTCATGCATCCGGATTCAAAAAAGTCAGATATGAGATCGGTTTCGCGTGTGTCCAGAATGGTAGCTACCGCAATGGTTCTTGCGCTCGCTGTGTTTATACTCACCCCCTTCTTGTCCGCGACACGTGCCTCAGCGGCGACCCCCGCGGTCTCGAGCTACTCGCAGAACAGTGACATACCCGAGACGGGACAGGTTTTTTCCTACGCTCAGATAACGGACCTGCACATAGGCCAGGGGTTGGGGGATTACGGGACCGCCGGCTACGACGACGCCCCTCCTCCCGGAGACATAGGTTCGTCGGCCGAACTCCTAAGGTCTACGGTCGACTGGATAAACACGAACCACGACTCGATGTCGTTAGAATTCGTTGTCGTTACCGGCGATATCACAGACAGCGCCGAGAAGTCCGAGTTCATGAAGGCAAAAGAGATCCTCGACACGCTCGTGGTCCCCTATGTACCCATTCCCGGCAACCACGACCTCTGGCCGCATACCACTTCGACGGAGTGTAACGAGCCATGCGGCGACCAGTACTTCAAAGAGATCTTCGACAGCCGGTTTGAGGCCCTCAGGAGTTACTTTCCGGGGTGGGACGAAGGGACTCGCACGACGGCGATATGGAACGGGGAAGCGGACACCCTGGCGGGGCCAGACACGGGCTGCTACTCGTATTTCCAGAATTTCGCGTTCGACTACGCCGGATATCACTTCGTATTCTGCGACTTCAACTCGAGGGACCACAATGCGGGGGGAGGATCCCTGTCTTTGGCGGATCTCTTCGATTCCGCGCTCTGTCGCGGTACCTGGGCCTGGTTCAAGGAGCATTTCAACGCCTATCCTTACAAAGCGGCCGAGAATGTCATCGTGTTCAGTCACGAGCCGATAATGGTCATACCGGGGCACGGCTTCGATTCATCCGAGTACGATACGATAACCGCCTTTCTCGCCGAGGGGTACAACGAGACTTACATGGGGCTTGCGGTAGCCGGTCACCAGCACACGACGCAGCAGTACGACATCCAGAGCGGAGGTGAATTCATCTGTCCCGGCATCCTGACCTCGGGGAACAGGGACGGCACAGGAAACTTGAGGGAGTTCAAGGTGTGGGGCAAGACCTCCGAAAAGGACGCGGGCGGCCTCATACTCTATACCGAGCAGGGCTTCTCGGGCAGGGGGGAGCTCTTCACGGATAGCGACTCCAGCCTGGCTGGTAACTACGTCGGCAATGACACGGCAAGCTCTCTAAGGGTCGTCAGGGGCGGCAGAGGAACCATGTACGAGGGCGAGTCGTTCGAGGGAAGAGGCGTTGCGGCCGGATCCGACATGAGCGACCTCTCTTCCGTCGGTTTCGATGACTTCACCTCCTCACTCGCTTTCGCGTCGGCTGACACCTCCAGCCAGTGGTACCTTGCGGAGGGCTCCACCGGGGGCGACTTCGAGACGTGGGTGCTCGTACAGAACCCGGGGGACGAAGCGGCTAACGTCGAGATAACCTACATGACGGATTCAGGAGAAATCCAGGGTCCGGAGTTCTCCCTGGGAGCGGGCAGGCGCGAGAGCGTATACGTGGCCGATACCGTGCCCGGCACCTGGGAGGTCTCCACAAAGGTCGAGTCCTCGGTGCCGGTGGTCGCGGAGAGGGCGGTTTACTGGAACGGGCGCCGCGGCGGCAGCGAGTCCATAGGGACCTCGGCGCTGGCGGGCACGTGGTACCTTGCGGAGGGCTCCACCGGGGGCGACTTCGAGACGTGGGTGCTCGTACAGAACCCGGGGGACGAAGCGGC
>JAENXM010000244.1 GCA_016649525.1 Actinomycetota bacterium | reverse complement strand
AGAAAGGCGGGTCAGTAGCAGCTCAGATGGCTGAAGCCCGGGATGGCGAAGTAGACCGGTATGCGCCCGGTCTCGGTCAGGTGACCGAGGTGATTAATCCTGTCGATCCCGACCGCGTTGAACGCTCTCTCCATGCCGCGGACGTTCGGGCGTATGAACCTGTACCAGATCTTCTCTTTGAAATAGTAGGCCCTTCGGAACCTCCTGGTGAATCGCGCGAACTCGGATTGTGCCCGGTCGGGTTCGCTGATGGCGATGGCGGCCACCTTACCGGTCACGAGCGCCCCGGAGATCCCGAACCATATCATCGGGTCCATAGCCCCTGAGATAGTGCCGCAGAGAACAGCGTCTTTCCAGAAAAGCCTTGGATTGTCGGGGGAAGCGAGCGGAACAGCGCCGGATACGTATTCCCAGTTGTCATGCTCGATCCCCTCGTTTCGGACCATGAAGTGCCTGTATTTGTCCAGGCATTCCCGTCCGACCTCGCGGATGCTGAAAAGCAGGTTGAAGTAGTAGTCGTTTACCGCCGAGAAATACCCGTATTCCGTGATGCACTCGTCGAACCAGAGCCACGCATAACTGCCTATGCCGATCTCGCCGCGCGAAATCCATCCGTGCCAGCGGTGGTAGGGGATGCCGAGCATCTCGTAGGCTGAGGGTGAGAGGCCGCAGGCGATGATCGTGTTGGGCGGGAGGTTCTCCAGGTCCTCTTTCTTCAGAGGGGAGTCGAACGCGAGGGAGATATCGAGGTCCTTACACTCGTTGAACAGGAGGGTGTCGAGGCTCGTTGGCCGGTTGCCCCTTTCCACGGCGTATAACTCGAAGACCGGGAGCCTGATCTTTGTCTCGTGGAAATAAGCGGGGCATTCGATGACGGGATGAAAGACGCCGGTTATATCGATTCCGATGTAGTCGGAGGTCATGACCGGGTCGATGAAGGTCGCGTGGGTCGATGGGTTGTAGAGACTCGACCCCCCGTAGCCTGCCTCGCTGTCGTGGACTGTAACGGAGTATCCGTCGCGCGCGAGGTTTATCGCCGCGATGAGGCCGGACATCCCTGCACCGTATATGGTTACTTCCTTGTCGGCGCTCACATGAAATCACCTCTCGACTGCACGATTTAATCATTAACGGGGAATACGGGCAAATTGAGCAAAATCATACCGCGACTGCCCCGGCTGTTGTAAAATCCCACCTGTAGATGATTCATACCGTATTGGTAGGAATATGGCAAGGACGGATGTAAAAGAAAAAATACTCCGTGCGTCGAAGTCCGTGTTCTCGGGAAAGGGCTACAAGAAAGCTACCGTAGCGGACATACTTTCTGAAGCCGGTATCGCAAGGGCCACTTTCTACAAGTACTTCCCGAGCAAACACGAGGTCTTTTTCGAGCTCTTCAGAGACATGCTCGGAAACCTGTACGAGGATGCCAGGAGCTTCTTTCTCAGGGAGGCGCAGGACGCGAAGGAATGGGAGTCCACCCTTCGGAAGGGACTTTCTACCTTTTACAGGTTCTTCCTGGAGAACAGGGACATAATACTTGCTTATTACAGCGAGGCGTTCGTACCAGATCCAAAACTCTACGCGCTCTGGGATGACTTCGAGAGGAAGATGATATCGCTTTTTATGCAGATACTTGATTCCGGTGTCGAAAGAGGGGCTTTCAGGCCTATGGACACGAACCTCGTAGCGAACATCCTGCTCATGATATTCCTAGGCGTACCGAACCGGTACATCATGACCGGGGGGCGATCTGATATCGACATCGAATCGATCGCCCACGAGATGGTCAAGCTCGCGTCGGAAGGAATGGTAGCACGGACTTACCGCGCCTGAACGCCCACGACTCGCCTCTAAACCACATACCTTCGTATATCGATCACCTGCCGTTATGGTAATATCGTTGCGGTCTGGAGGTGAGATAACACGGTTCCTGAATACGACCACAAGACGATCGAGAAGAAATGGGCCGAACACTGGGAATCGGAGGGCTTCTACCGCGCTTTGAAGGATCCCGCGAGGCCAAAGAAGTACGTACTGGTGATGTTCCCGTACCCGAGCGGGCCGGCACACATGGGCCACGTGGCGAACTATACCCTGGGGGATGTGGTCGCGCGGTACTCTGCGAGGACCGGATACACGGTTCTTCACCCGATGGGGTACGACGCCTTCGGACTGCCGGCCGAGAATGCCGCTATATCGGGTGGGATACAGCCGGCGGTCTGGACGAGGCAGAACATCGAGCTGATAAGGAGCGACCTCAAAAGGCTCGGCTATGCCTACGACTGGTCGAGGGAGTTGTCGACCTGCGACCCCGAGTACTACCGCTGGACCCAGTGGTTTTTCCTGAAGATGTACGAACGCGGTCTCGCTTACAAGGCCGATGCGGCGGCCAACTGGTGCCCTTCCTGCAACACGGTTCTCGCGAACGAGCAGGTTCTGTCGGACGGTTCGTGCGAACGATGCGGCACTTACGTCGTCTCGAAGCGGCTGAACCAGTGGTTCTTCAGGATAACCGATTACGCGGAACGCCTGCTCGATGACATCGACCTGCTCGAGGAGTGGCCTGAGCGCGTGCTTGCCATGCAGCGAAACTGGATAGGGAAATCCAGGGGTGCAGACGTGGAGTTCACGCTCGTCTCGACGGGTGAGAAGATACGCATATATACGACCAGGCCGGACACCCTGTTCGGCGTTACGTTCTTCCTGCTCGCCCTGGAGCATCCGCTCGTGGACCGCCTGGCCGGGGATGCCGGGAGTGAACAAGAGGTCGCGGCTTTCCGGGACAGGATAGCCGGCAGGACCGAGTTCGAGCGTACCGCGATAGATGCGGAGAAGGACGGTCTGTTCCTGGGGGACTATGTGATTAACCCCGTTAACGGTGAGAAGGTCCCCGTCTATACAGCCAATTTCGTGATTATGGAGTACGGCACCGGGGCGGTTATGGCCGTACCGGCGCACGACCAGAGGGACTTCGAGTTCGCCAGGAAGTACGGCCTGCCGGTAAGGGT
>JAENXM010000133.1 GCA_016649525.1 Actinomycetota bacterium | reverse complement strand
TACCAGGTAGACCTCGCGGCAGGGGCCGGCCGGCCTGTAGCCGTTCTCGTTGATCCAGAGCATCAGGGCCTGGTATGCTTCCCCGAACTCCTCGTACGGTCCCGCATGCAGGGTGGAGGCGACCTTTCCTCCGGGAAGTGACCTTCCGGTCACGTTCCCTTCGCCTTCCATCAGGCTGCTGACCGGCACGCAGGCCTCCATGTCGATGTCCTCTTTCTTGAGCTCCATGTCGTAGTAAATCGCGAAGGGCGGTCCCACCGGCTGCGCCCCGGACTTCCCTATATAGGTGAAGACGGCCTCATACCCCTTGCCGATATCCTCGCCGATGCTCGCCATCGACGTCTTGAATCGCACGCCGAGCACCGGCTGGTCCGCAAGTTCTTTCGTCTCGATTTCCCTTTCCATGGTCTCCCCCTTTCCTTCGGTGAGGCGCTCGATGGACGAAACAATAGATTTGTATTCCTCCATCTTCTGCTCTATTCTCTCCCGGTGCTCCCCGAGGAGCTCCTCTTTCCTCGCGGGATCCCTCTCGCGCAGGAATTGACGTATGTCCTCCAGGGACAGCTCCAGCGACCGCAGCATGCGTATCAGGTTCGCCTCCGTCAACTGGGCGGAGCTGTAGTACCTGTAGCCGCTCTGGGGGTCGGTGTAGCCCGGCCTCAGGATCCCTGGTCGTCGTAAAGGCGCAGGGCTTTTGCGCTCAGCCTGCACATCCTCGAGAAGTCGCCGATGCTGAACAGATCTAGCCTCACGTTTCACCTCCTGGACAGCATCTTCGACCTTCCCCCGGGGGGAGAGTCAAGATGTTACCCGAGAATTTCACGGAGTCTCAAGAACCTCAGCCGTTCCGCCTGGCGATCTCTCCGATGAGCCATCTGTAAGCACCCGGGAAAAACCTGTAGAACCAGTAGAGCGGGGGCGCCCCACGCGGCGAGACGTATAGCGGCTTGTTTTTTCGGATGGCTGACAACGTACCCTGGGCCACGATTCGGGGGTCGGCCCCGTTGCGGTCCATGTCTTCCACGAACTTCTGCATGAACTGGCGGCTTTTCTCGTTGCAGGGTTTGAAGAGCGCGTCCTCCACGATGTTCGTCCTCATCATCCCCGGGCAAACGGTTGTAACCCCTGTGCCGAAGCGCTTCAACTCGGCTCGCAGAGAATCAGACAGCCCGACGACTGCGTGCTTGCTGGCGCAGTACACGCCGTTGAACGGGAACGAGAATATCCCGTTTGCGCTGGCGACGTTGACTATGTAGCCGTTCCTCCGCTCTGTCATTCCGGGGAGGAAGAAATGTAATCCATATACTACGCCCCAGAAGTTGACGCCCATTACCCATTCCCAGTCATCGAGCGTCATGTCAATGAGCTCGCCGCCCAGCCCCACGCCGGCGTTGTTCACGAGCACATCGACTCGGCCTTTCTCCTCGAGAACCCGCTCCGAGAAGGACTTCATGTCGTTCTTGCTCGAGACATCGACCACGGCCGTCATGGGCTCTTTTGAGGTGGATGCGATCTCTTTCCCGACCCCGGCAAGTCGCTCCCCCTTGATATCGGCCAGAACGAGTTCAGCTCCTTCTTTCGAGAACTCTCGCGCCAGCGCCCTGCCGAGCCCGCTGGCCGCGCCCGTTATCAGAACAACCTTGCCCGAAAACGACTCCATGGTCATGCCCCTTTCTCTTTTCCGCGCCGCCTTATGAAGTCCGTAGGTATCTCGGTGAGAAGCATACCGGTGAGGATGATGCCGCAACCGAGCCACCCCCGCCAGGAGAGCCGCTCGCCGAGCAGGATTATCCCGAAGAGAACCGAAAAGACCGGCTCCATGATTAGGACCATCGAGGTGCGCACCGGCGTGAGCACGCGCTGGGCGTAACCCTGCACGTAGAAAGCGACAGCCGAGGCGAAGACCCCGCAGATGATGATCGACAGCCAGACGATCCAACTGCGTGGGAGTACGAAGCTCTCAAAGATAAGCCCTGAGGCGGTATTGCCGAGGGCCAGGAAGCCCATCTGCAGGAATGTGAGCAGCATAAGGTCGTATCGCTTGACGTATCCATCGAGCAGGATGATGTGGATGGAGTAAGAGAGGGCGCACGCCAGCACCAGAAAATCCCCCGAGTTGACGTGGAAGTTGGGCTGGATGGAGAGGAACCCGAGGCCGACCAGCGCGACTACGACGGCGATGATCGACTTGAGGTCCGGTCTGTGTTTCAGGAACAGCACGGACAGGACGGGGACGAACACTATGAAGAGACCGGTGATGAAACCGGCGTTTCCGGCGCTCGTGTATTTGAGTCCGAAGGTCTGGAACGCGTAGGAGCCGTAGAGAAGAACCCCGAGCAGAAGGCCGGCCTTGAGCATGTCCCGGTCTATCTTGCGCAGCTTCTTGAAACAGAATAGTCCGGTCACGATAAAGGCCAGCCAGAACCTGTAAGACATGAACACGAAGGGCTGTAACTCGACGAGGCTTTCCTTGACGAGGGAGAAGGTAAGACCCCAGACCACGGTGATCGCGATCAGGAACACCTCGGATTCGCGTTTTTCGCTTAAGATCCTCTTTCTCTTTTCTCCTTTTGGTCCCATCGCGTTCCTTTCAACGCTCCATATTCTATATCGACGGTCGGTTTCGTTTTGAACCCCTGGCGGAGCAGTTTGGAAAAGGCCCGGTTTCGAAGATATGATTCGTAATAAAGAAGATGTGGTTTTCTTGCTTCGAAAGGGACGGGAGCGCGGAGCAGCCACAAGAGATAATAGTAGGTCTCGGGACGGGTAGCGCGGCAAGCATCGATGCGGATGCCGAGGGCTGGGCGCGGGATAGAAAGATCGAGATAACAGCGGCTCCTTCGGATGTGGCGGTCGAGAAGCTCAACCGGCTGATGGAGGAAGGTGAGAAAAGGAGCGCCGCCCTGATTCACGTCACCTGTTAGGTAATTCAAACGATTATTAGATGGTAGAATAAATAGACTGAAAGCGTATCGGGGGTAAAGCTCAGTCGGGAGAGCGCGGGCTTTGCAAGCCCGAGGCCGGCGGTTCGATTCCGCCTACCTCCACCAACGATGCGAAAATGGGGTCAGGCACCTTTGCGGAAAGAAAACCCGGCCCTTATGGCGAGCTGAGCCAGGATCACGGCTGCCACCGAAAACGCGATGAACATCCAGAGGCCGATGCCGGCACTCACCCTGTGGGTGTATAACATAACAGCGGTTATTATCGAAAGAACCAGCCCCAGCCCGCCTGCCACCTGAGCGATCCTCCCTCCGGACCGCCTGCCGGACACCAGGACAGCGATCCCCACGGCGATGGCAACACCCACCAGTAGGGACCAGAAGCCGGTGAAGACAAGCATGCCATCCCCGCTGGCGAAGAGGAAGTTGCCGCTGTTCGACCCCGCCACGTTCGACATCATTCTCCACCCGCTCACGTTGAAACCGAGCATGCTGGCCCAGGGGAGGAAGGTCGAAAGGATGACCGCGAGTCCGCAAGCCAGGGTCACCAGGGAGTAGACCAGCGACGCGCCACCTCTCACGTAAGTGCCTTCCTGGACTGCCTCCCAACCCTGTTGCTGGTAGTAACCGTATCCCTGCGGCCACTGCGCGCCGGGAGTCGCGGGTTGCGCCTGGTGGTAGTATCCTGGCACATTGTACCGCTGGCCAGCAGTCATCTGTCGCGGGTCGTGCCCGGGAGGGGCGTAAGGCCAAACTCCCTGCTGCACCTTTGCCCAGGTTCCACAGCGAATACACCATGCATAACCCGGTGGGATCTCGGCACCACATCGGTTACAGACCATGACGCCCACTTTCTTCCACACGCCGGGCTGTTGTCCTTACTACTTCTCTTGTTATCGGCATATTCACATTTCCGTTTGAGAGAAGTGAGCGCGGCATGGCCTTATCTCAAGGCCCCTTTTCGCGCTCTATTCTTTCAAGTTCTGTATAATTGTAGAGCAGATTACATATGGCTTTGCAGATTAGGGCCCGGCGGAAGCGGGGCTTTTTCGGCTTTATGGGTAGAACGCCATGATGAAGATGGACAGAAACTGGGGACAAAGTTTTATTGCGGTGTTACTCTTCGTGTTCGCTTCAACCAGCACGTTTTCACTGCCCGCGGTTGCCGAATGGCTCGGCGGCCACGACGCCGTGGGGTCCCCCCGTACCAGCAGGACATGGTATTTCGCCGAGGGCACGACGAGGGCCGGCTTCAGCGAGTGGATATGCCTCTTTAATCCGGGCGGCAGGCCCACGAACGCAGTCTGCTCATACATGCTCGGCACCGGGCAGAACATCGAGAAGTCGTACGGACTGCCTCCCGAGAGCCGTACCACAATAGACGTGTCCTCCGAGGTGCCCCCCGATAACGATGTGTCCCTTGCCATTACGTCGGAGGACCCCATCGTCGCGGAGCGCCCCATCTACTTCACGTACAGGGGGGTATGGACCGGCGGGCACGACGTGGTGGGCGCCGTATCCCCCAGTGAGACATGGTACTTCGCTGAAGGGAGTACCAGGGATAACTTCGAGACCTACCTGTGTCTGGCGAACCCGGGTGACGGGGATGCGCTCCTGAACATCTATTATTACTGCGCCGACGGGAACGACGAGATAAAGATCGGCGTCGTTGTCGCCCGGAAGAGCCGGTTCACCATCCCGGTCCACGAAGGAGGGCTCGGGATCGGCAGGCACAACAACTCCCATGGCGACTTCAGCATCAGGGTCGAATCGACAAACGGCGTGCCGGTTGTTGCGGAGCGCTCCATGTACTTCGCTTACGGTGGGGCGTGGCCCGGCGGGCACGACGTCGTAGGTGCGACCGAACCTCGCGGGACATGGTACTTCGCGGAGGGGTGCACCCGTGACGGTTTTGATACTTATCTCTGTCTCGAGAACCCGGGCGACAGGAACACTAACGCGAACGTGTATTACTACTGCGCGGACGGGAACAACGAGGCGAGAACGGGTATTACCCTCGCAGCGAACAGCCGCTTCACCATCCCGGTCCATGAAGAGGGGCTCGGGATCGGCAGACACAACAACCCGCACGGCGACTTCAGCGTGAAGGTCGAGTCGGCGGACGGGGCTCCGATAGTCGCCGAGCGCTCAATGTATTTTTCCTACCGGCCTTTCTGGACAGGGGGGCACGATGTAGTGGGGGCTATCGAGCCGGCGGATCTCTGGTATTTCGCTGAGGGGTGCACACGTGACGGCTTCGAGACATATCT
>JAENXM010000024.1 GCA_016649525.1 Actinomycetota bacterium | reverse complement strand
GGATGAACGTGGTTCCTCCACCGGGTGCGGCTGTCGGCGACAGGCTCGACATGACCGTTTCTGCTGAGAGCAGTCTCGGCCGCAGCGAGGAGTCGAGCGTGGCTGTTGAGATCACGGACGTTCGCAACATCTACTACTGGGCTGTCGACTCGATGGACCCGCAGTACCTGTACCTTGACAGCGCGGGTACCGGCCCGGGCAGGGAAGGTGACTGGCTGATGCCGAACACGCGAGCCTTCCTCAAGAACGGCGTCAACTACAAGAATGCACGTGTATACCTTCCTTCCGCGACCGACATGAACCACACGAACGCCCTGGCCGGGACATATACAGGGACCCAGGGCATTTACATGGTGGGCGGTACGTACGTCGACTTCACCAAGCACGACGAGGTCGTTGCCGGGCCCAATACCATGGAACTCATGCGCTGCGGGGAGGACGGCGAACAGATCCAGCGGGTGTACGAGGTTGCCAAGGACGTCACCGACGGGGAGGCCCTGTGCGGGTTCTGGTCGAACAAGAACTGGCTTGCCGACCTGGAAGGCGAGAGATCGGTGGATATAGTGGGCCACAGCGAGCGGTGGCCGCTCTTCTTCAAGCCGCCGTGGAAGTACACGAACGCCGGCGACCCTAAGACGGACGATAATCCCAAGGATAATATGTCGGCCTCTGCGCGCAGTCTCTTCCACAGCGACAACAGCGCGGAGGTGACTATCCCGACCGTCCTGGGCCAGTTCGACATGTTATTCGGACTGAGGATGTTGTCGATGCCCATAACCCTTCTCTTCGCCAAGACTCCAGGCATGCACGCCGAGGACCGCTACATAACGGACATGTTCTTCCGGTCCATCGAGGAGGAAGACCCGGACGTTTCCTACATAAACGTGGCCGACCTCGACAACACCGGTCACTTCACCGGCGCCTCGTGGCCGCAAGATGAGTGGTTGACGAGCAATCCGAAAAATCTTTCCAGGGACGAGAACAAATACAACCCGTATATGCGCAGGGAAGAGTGCCTCGACATCTGCCGTGAAGCGGACGCCCTTTTCGGAGATTTCGTCAGGCTGTTGAAGGAACGCGGCGTCTATGACGACAGCACCATCGTGATTCTCTCCGACCACGGCATGGAGAACATGAAGGACCGGAAGAAGGGGTACGAGATCGTGGACCTGCGCCAGATACTGCGGGAGCAGGGGCTCGTGTACAAGGAGGACTACTTCGAGTCCGGCGGTACCGAGATAAACTTCATCTGGTGCGAGGACCCGAAGAAGCTCTCCGCCATAGACAAGATACTCGAGGAGTTCACGGTTGACGACAAGGAGCTCGGGAAGGTCAGGCCGCTGACCGTGGTCGACAGAAAGGAGATGGAACAGGGAAAGGATTTCGGGAAATTCGGCAGGGTCCGGCCGATGGAGCTTTATTCCGAATACTGGATAGAGCATCCCGACGAGCCGAACGGCCACAAGTGGCCCGACCTGTTCATATTCCCGCTCTACAACTACCAGATAGAGGCGCACGGTGACGTACTATCAACCGGAGTCAACGCGGTGGGTTTCACCATCGGCTTCACCATGCCCGAGTCGGTGCTGTTGGGTTTTCCCGCGGCGCATGGGGGTCTGCAGACATCCTATATACCGCTTATCTTCAAGGCCCCGGCCGGCTACGAGGGCTACAAGGGCGGCTCTGAATATGAGAAGGAGGTCGAAGTCGGGAGCATATCGCCGACCATATACGAGATAATGGGCTGGGAGGCCCCGGCCTGTGTGGACAAGGGGCCGCTGCCTTCACCCTGATAGTCGATAATGGAACCGGAAGTACGGATGAGAGCCGGCCGGTTACGGCCGGCTCCATCTGTTGCCCTTAGAAGCCCGTGATGAAAACCTTTGAGAGGATACAAGGGCCTCCATGTTAACAGGGATTCACTTGTTGCCTCGCTAACCACCGGCACCGGTGACGCAAGAAGCAAGACCTGACCCTTCTTCTGTTATACTAAGGCACGGTCCAGCACCCGAAGGAGGGATACCCATGATGACCTACATCAACTTCCCACGCCGGATATCAAATTTCCAGGAAGAGCTGAAAAAGGCCGGTGTCGATGTCCTTGTCGGTACAAGGCTCAAGACGATAACAAACCTTTCCGGCGGCTTCGTCCCGTGGAGGAGCTGCATCGTAGTGCCGGCGGAAGGCGAGCTCCAGCTCATCGTTCCGGTACTCGACGCCGGGCGCCTGGCCGAAGAGACGTGGCTCGATAACGTCGTGGGTTACGGAGCACTCCCCGGTATTGACTACCTCGACCTGATAGCCACGCGCATAAACGAGCTCGGTCTTGGAAAAGGTACTATCGGGATCGAGAGCGGTACCACAAACTACCTGCCCGAGGGGTTCATCACGCTGTACGAGTACGAGCAGTTGAAAGAGCGCTTCCCCGGCGCAGGGTTCAAGAACGCCGCGGAACTCATGGACCGCTTCACCCTTGTCAAGGAACCGGAGGAGATCAAACTCATGAGGCAGGCGACTGCGCTGGTGGATACAGCGCATGAAGAGGTTCGCGACGTATTGAGGGTCGGTATCTCCGAGAAGCAGATAGCGGGGGTGGCGGAGTCGACGATGCGCGAGCTGGGCAGCCAGTTCGCCTGGACCTTCACCGGCGGCCAGGAGATAGCCTCCGGCTACCGCACCTGGTGGTTCTGGGGAGGCTGCACGCCGGCGACAGACAAGGTTGTTCAGTGTGGCGAGCCAGTCATGATAGACCTCCACGGCATGTACTGGTTGATGCTCGGCGACGTGGCGCACAACGCGATAATGGGAAAGCCTACACCGGAGCAGCGGGAGGTCATCGACGCATACGTGGGGACCTGCTACAAGGTGATAGAGGAGATGCAGCCCGGCAAGACGCTCGGCGATGTAGCACGCAACGTGAACGCGTTCGTGCAGGAGAAGGGCTGGGGCGACTGGGTGCTTCCCGGTTTCGGCCACGGCATCGGGCACTTCGGGCACGAGTGGTATCCGTGCGTGGGTGAACACCCTTCACCCGGAAACAACGAACCCGACTACGCTGTCGAGCCCGGATACATCCAGATGGTCGCCGTGATATGCAACAAGCCCGGCGTTGCGGGCTTTCGCCTGGAGAGACCGCTCCTCATCACCGAGACGGGGAACGAGGTCCTTTCCCGTTTGCCTATTGAACCCTGGATAATAGACTGCGGCCGCGAATGTTCGCAGAGCCCCTGAGAATGGGATCAGGTTCTGAAACGTGACTCATTAAGCCCGGCCTCTTTAGCCCGGCCTCTCAGGCCGGGCTCGATGAACCGGGCTAAGAGCCCGGTCTAAAAACTAAAAACCGGGCTAAGAGCCCGGTCTAAAGGTCGTTCTTGATTTTTTCAAACTCCTCGCGGGTTATCTCACCGGCTGCGTATCTGCGCTTTGCGATATCCATCGGGGTCTCGTGGACTCCAGTTCCACGCGTTAACTCGCCGTGGTAGAAGGCCCTGATCAACAAGTAGACGACCAGCACGACGATTATCGCGCCGATGATCATCATGAGCATTATCCAGAACCATCCTCCTCCGTCAAAATCCATGTGGTCGTACATGCGCGAGAGCGCTGGCGCTGCTATTGCTAAAAACTGTGCCATATGCACACCTCCAGGTCTTTTGCACCTTCCAATATATTAATACAGCCATTATCTGGAGGTGACAATGATTTTAGTCAACCAGGGCGCATCGGAGCAGACAGTTTTTCTATGCAGTTGTCGTCCTTGTCGCGTAAAATTCATTTGATCACCGGCGAGATCCAGTGGAGTCGCTTATGGAGGCCTCATTCCTGGCATTTGATCTGGGAGCGGAGAGCGGCAGGGCTTTTGTCGGCTCGCTGAAAGACAAGAAACTGCTGCTAGACGAGCTTGACCGGTTCCCGAACGAGATGGTGCGTGATTCGGGGCACCTTCACTGGGACATTCACGCCCTGTTCAGGCAGATCAAGAAAGCGATCAATCGATGCTCGCGCAAGGTGACCTCGAGCCCCTCCGGCATCGGGATCGACACCTGGGGAGTGGACTTCGCGCTGCTGGATCGCGACGGCGCCGTCCTGGGGCTTCCATTCGCTTATCGTGACGACCGCACCGAAGGCACCATCGAAGGCTTCACGAGGATTATCTCGAGAGAGAGGCTTTACGAGCTGACGGGTATCCAGCTGATGCGTTTCAATACCCTG
Source organism: Actinomycetota bacterium (assembly GCA_016649525.1). Lineage (GTDB taxonomy): Bacteria > Actinomycetota > Geothermincolia > Fen-727 > Anoxymicrobiaceae > JAENXM01. The sequence goes on along the minus strand of JAENXM010000024.1, from coordinate 8,864 downwards.
TTCCAGCTTTTCTCAATGGTGAGGGATAGATCGCCGCTTCTGGAAGAAGCGGGCGACCTCCTTTTCATGCCCGACCTTTTCAACTACATGCTTACCGGTGAAATGAAATCGGAGTTCACTTTCGCCACAACCTCACAGCTTTTCAATCCTTCCAGGGGAGACTGGGAGCAGGAGATTTTCGATGCTCTCGGCATCTCGAGCGGCATGATGCAGGAGGTGGTCCAGCCGGGGACGGTCGTCGGAAGTCTGTCTGAGAAGGTCGGCACCGAGACGGGACTGGGCGGCATTCCAATCATCGCGACCGGGAGCCACGATACGGCGTCCGCTGTTGCGGCAGTCCCCGCCGAGGGGGATGACTGGGCTTACATCAGCTCAGGCACATGGTCGCTCATGGGAGTCGAGACTACCGAACCGGTTATCACCGCCGACTCGATACGATTCAACTTCACGAACGAGGGCGGGGTCTACGGGACCAACCGTTTTTTGAAAAACATCATGGGCCTGTGGCTGCTCCAGCGGTGCCGGGAGGCCTGGGCGGGCGAACGTGAATATTCGTATGAGGAACTGGCGGACATGGCAGGGGAAGCCGAGCCGTTCCAGGCGATCATGGACCCGGATCACGAGGAGTTCTTGAACCCGCCGTCGATGCCAGAGGCGATTGCCCGCTACCTGGGTGAAACGGGACAGAGGGCGCCTCGCGGGCATGCCGGACTGGTCCGCGTTATCATGGAGGGGCTTGCGCTAAGGTACAGGGAGGTGCTGGAGCAGTTGAGGAAGATGCGCGCTCAACCTATAAACAGGATTCACATCGTCGGCGGCGGCTCTCGCAACAGGCTCCTCTGCCGGTTCACCTCGGATGCCACCGGGCTGCCCGTGATAGCGGGCCCCGTAGAGGCGACTGCCGCGGGCAACGTCCTCGCGCAGGCGATGGGCCTGGGCTTTCTGTCCTCCCTTGAAGATATCCGCCGGGTCGCAAGGAGCTCATTTGAGCTTGAAAAGTTCACTCCGGCAGGCACCTTGGAGTGGGATACTGCCTACGAGCGCTTTCTGGACGTGAAGAGGCAATCGGGGGCAAGAGATGCCGGACGATAAGACGGAAGAGCTGAAGAGAAGGGTTCAGGACTTGGACAGCGCCCATGACGAGTGGTTACGTGAGTCGCTTCGATACCTGGGGCGGATCCTTCTGGGGTTATCCGGAAACCGCGTTACGAGGTTCCTCCTCGTCAATTCGAGAGTGACATGAGGGTCAATAGGCACGGGGTGACGGATGGAGCGCATCATCATTGACGAGCAGAAGTGCGATGGGTGCGGCGCCTGCCCGGTATGTGTGGCCTTGTATCGGCCTCGAATCACCACGAGCCCGTGCGCCTGCACGAGACGATATGCTTTCTCGAGCCAGCCAAATTGACTGCCGAAACGGCGATCCTCCGACGGGAGAGCCGCGTGGAAGGTCAGGCTTCCTATCACGTTCGCTCCGACTTCCCGCGAAGAAACCCGAAAAGCGGCAGGACCATGTTCGTGGTGTCGATGGAGGATGGCCGCCTGAAGGTGGAAGAGCGCAAAGCGTTGGAGAGACCCCTTCAGTTCCTGTCGCACTCTGCGAGAATGCTGTTCCTGGGACCACGCTTCAAGTAGGTATGAAGATGCAAATGGGGATCTTCTTACTGACTAAGCGCTCTTCATATTCATTTAATTAATAGCGGTACGAGCCCCCGCCCCCGCCCCCGCCACCGCGGCCGGAATCGTTCCTGCGCGGCCGAGCCTCGTTCACGTTCAGCGCCCTGCCGTCGAGGTCCTTTCCGTTAAGACCCTCGATGGCTGCTTTTGCCTCTTCGTCGTTACTCATCTCGACGAACCCGAAGCCGCGGGACCTGTTGGTATTGCGGTCGACTACCACTTCCGCCGAATCGACCGCCCCGAATTCCGCGAAGGCTGCCCGGAGGTCCTCGGAGTCGATAGAATAACTCAAATTGCCGACGTATATCTTCACAGACTATCACCTCCTCCTACAAAAAAATCCGAGGATGCGGTCTCCTCGGAAACTCATAAATAACTCCTGTACAAGTATCTAACAGAAAAACCGTCACTCCCGCGCATCTCTGCGCACCATCTCGGTAGTATAATGCAAGTCCGTGACATTGGCAACAAAAAGACGCTGAAAAGGGCCAGCCGGGGATTAAAGTAGCCTGGCCAATGAACGGTAGGTAAGGGTGTTTATCACGACGCCGCGCACGACTTCTCCGCGAAGGTGGAGACGGCGAACGGGATCGGGATAATCGCCGAGCGCCCGATGTACTTCAACTACAATGGTGTCTGGACCGGCGGGCACGATGTCATAGGTTACATGCCGTAGCATTTTCCTGCTGGCCCAAGCAACTTCATTTATGCTACATCGGCGCACCGGTGTACGGTGCGTCGTCCCGTTGAGATTCGGCAGGTGCGCTCTTCCCCGGCAAGTGCTAGGATTCTTCCCGTGACGTTCGGAAGCATCAACCCCCGGGGGTGAGAGATGTCCAGAGTCGTTGTGCTTGGAGGCTGCGGGGGCGTCGGGAGTGTCGCCGTGCGGACCCTCGCTTCAGGTGATTTCTTCGACGAGATCGTGGTCGCGGAGAAGAGGTACGAAGCCGCGTGCGAGATGGCGGAGGCGCTTGACCCCAAGCGAGTGAAAGCGGCCTCGGTCGATGTCGAGAAAGAGGACAGCATCGGGAAGGTGATCGAGGGTTCGACCGTGGTGGTCAACTGCATCGGCCCCTTCTACAGGTACGGTCCGCCGGTTCTAAAGGCCGTCATCGCGTCGGGCATAGATTACGTGGACGTATGCGACGACCTTGATGCCACCGAGGCGATGCTCGCGCTAGACGACAATGCCAGGAAGGCCGGCGTATCGGCCTTGATAGGCATGGGGAACTCGCCCGGCCTGGCAAACGTGCTTGCCAGATGGTGCGCCGACGAGATGCTTGCAGAGGTTGAATCGGTGGACATCTACCACGCTCACGGCGGGGAGCCGACAGAGGGGGCAGCGGTCATAAAACACCGTATCCATGCCATGACGAGCGAGATCCCGTTGTTCGTGGACGGCAGGTTCATAACCGTGAGGATGCTCGAGGAAAGCGGCCAGGCTTTCGTCGAGGAGACGGAGTTCAGGGACATCGGGACATACCCTGTCTATCCGTATCCGCATCCGGAGACCATAACCCTCCCAAAACACCTGAAAGGTATAAAGCGCGTGACGAACAACGGTGTCGTAATACCCCTTGATTACTTCAGGCTGACCATGGACACGGTGCGGCTCGGGATTTGCATCGAGGAGCCGCTGACCGTCCAGGGCAGCGCGGTAGTCCCTATCGAGTTCGCCGTAGCGTACATCATCTCCAAGCGGCCGGCGCTTCTGGCCGCTGCGGGGCTCAAAGAGCCGACGGGGTGCCTGAAGGTCAAGGTGAGTGGAAAGAAGGACGGCGACCCGCACACTTACATCTTTTCGATGACGTCGAAAGGAGCGGGCGCCGGCGAGGGTACCGGCATACCCGCCGCACTTGGCGCGATAATGATGAGCGAGGGCGAGATTGACCTGAAAGGTGTTTTCCCGCCCGAGGCGGGCGTGAGGCCGCTTGACATGCTGAAGCTCGCGGGGCAGGTCATAAAGGGGACCGGCATGGGCAACGAGGTCCCCATCTTCATCGAGCACATAGACGGGGACGGCAAAAAGGAAAGCATCGACTTCAAGATATAGAACCACTTCGGGAGGGCGCATGGCGGACCAGTTCGTTATCGGTCACGATGTCGGCACCGGCGGCTGCAAGTCGGTGATCGCCGACACAGACGGGATCATGCTGGCCTCGAGCTTTGAACCTTACGGGGTCTCTTATCCCTTTCCGAACTGGGCCGAGCAGGACCCGGAGGACTGGTGGCGGGCGGTCTCTGCCGGCACGCGTAGAGTTATCACGCAGAGCGGTGTCGATCCGGGCCGGGTCATCGGGATGGGCTTCGCCGGGCAGATGATAGGGGTCATACCGGTGGATGCCGAGGGTAAGCCGCTCCGGCCGGCGGTGATATGGCTCGACAGCAGGGCGGATGTCCAGGCCGAGCGCATGATAAGACGGCTCGGGGGGAAGCGGGTCATGATGCTCGTAGCCGGTGCCCTGCCGTCCGGAAAAGACGTCGTGTGCAAGCTGGCGTGGCTCAAGGAGAACGAGCCCGAGCTCTTTCAGGACACCAGGTATTTTCTCGATACGACGGGGTACCTGGTGAGCAGGGCGACCGGGAATATGGTCATCGACCACACAGGCGCCGGCGGGACCGGGATCCTTGTGAACAGGACCAGGGACTGGTCCAGGTTACTGGCTAAAATCTGCGGCGCTTCCCTCGAAAAGATGCCCCCTATCAGGAGCAGCATCGATGTCGCCGGTCACCTCAAGGAGGATGCCGCGGAGGACATGGGCCTGTTGCCCGACACCCCGGTGATAGCGGGCATGGCGGACATACCGGGGGCGGCGACAGGATCCGGGGCTCTCGAGGACGGAGACGCCCACATAAACCTGGGAACCTCGAGCTGGCTCTGCCTTTCGGTGGCGCGCCCGAAGAACATCGGAAAGAACGGGATAGTATCAGTCGCCTCGGCGGACCCTGACATGTTCATAATGCTGGGGGAGTCCGAGACCGCTGGAGCGTGCCTCAAGTGGTTCGCCGAGCAGTTCGCCACCACCGATGAGCGGGCGCGGGCGGGAGGTGAGATGGAGATATTCCATGTCCTTGACGAGGAGGTCGGGGCGGTGGAGCCGGGCTCGAAGCGCCTTGTCTTCACGCCCTGGATGTACGGGGAGCGGTCCCCCGTGACAGATACGACGCTCCGGGCTTCATTCGTCAACCTCTCGCTCGATCACGAGAGGGGTCACGTGCTTCGCTCTATATACGAGGGAGTCGCCTACAACATCCGCTGGCTGCTCGAAGCGGTGGCAAAGGCGGGCTTCCCCTGCAATCCCGTCCGTGCTATTGGAGGAGGGGCGAAAAGCGACGTTTGGATGCAGATAGTCGCGGACGCGACCCGGCGCCGCGTGGAGGCAGTGGAGAATCCTCAGGAGGCGGGGGCGATGGGATCGGCGCTGGCGGTGGCTGTGGCGCTCGGTGTCCTCGGTGACTACAAGGACATCAAGAAAGTGGTGAAGGTCAGGAAGACCTTCGAGCCGCGCGCCGAGCACGCCGGGGAATACGACCGGGTCTACAGTGGTTTCCGGAAGCTCTATCCGGGTCTCTCCAAGGTGTGCAAAGACCTTAACAGGGAATCGCATCTGTAGGAAAGGCAGGCGCCGATCTGGCGGCTGTCGAATCTGATAGTATCGTCACAACATGAAGGGCGAGGAGAGGTTTGCCTTGGAAAACCGACTGGCTGAGGAACAGCACTCGCGTGTATCCATCGTCAAAGCATACAAGGATTCACCCCGCTCCCAGAGAGCGATAATCGCGATCGTACTCGCTTACATAGTCCTGACCGCGATCGTCCACATCCTGACGTGGGCAAGGCACGACATCCCACTACGGCCCGAGATGGTCGCGTTCGCCATGCTCTCGATGCTCGCCATCCTCATCTGGCACTCCGTGGTGGTCAAGGGGGTCCGCCAGACCGTGGCCTTCTTCCTTCTCTGCTGGGCGATAAGCTGGTTCTGCGAGTTCATCGGGCATAACTACGGCTGGTTTTTCGGCAAGTACCACTACACCGGGACCCTCGGGCCGCGGATAGGCGGTGTACCGATACTCATCATCGTCACCTGGTCGGTCCTGATGTACTCCGCCTTCATGCTCATCGATTGGCTTATCGGGATGAAGGGCGAGAAGCGGGTACGCTCCTGGTGGGGGAAAGGTCTCTGGGCGATCCTCATCGCGGCAGCTTCTGCGACGCTCGTCTGCGCGTGGGACCTCATGGTGGACCCCTTCGCCACCTCGAGGGTGTGGATGGACGCCGTGAACAAGGCGCCGTGGTGGTACTGGATAAGGGGCGGACCTTACCTGAGGGAGCTCCCGGGCCTGATGGGCCGGGACGGTGTGCCGATAGGGAACTTCGTCGGCTGGTGGCTCGCGCCCTTCTTTGCCGTCCTCATCTTCTATATGTTCTTCCAGAAGCCCAACAGGGTGCCGCGCAGCCTCGTGAACGCGGTGCCGCTGCTCACTTATTTCTATGTCTATTTCGCGGTCGTCATCGTGGTGCTCGAGATGAACTGGTTCATGGACGGCATGACCCAGGTCGCGCTCATCGGCACCTTTACGATGATGCCGGTGATCCTGGTCTCTGTAGCCAGGCTCGTTTGGGATTATACTTAAGGACTGAAGGCCCGAAAAACGGGCGCCGGACAGTAGAAGCCCCCCGTCTTCGGGGGATATAACAGTAGTCCGTAACGACAACCATAGGAGGTATGCATGAAGAAGTTCATCGGGTTGATGCTGGTGGCCCTGCTCGTATTGGGGCTGGCGGCGCTGGTCGGCTGTGGTGGCACAAAGACCGGCGAGGTGGAGGTTGAAACAGAGGAAGGAACAACCACTGTTTCGGGAACGATAACGGAGAAGGATCTCGGGGTACCCATCTACCCGGGTGCCAAGATGGACGAGAACTCTGCCGGTACCGTGAAGAGCCAGAACGAAAAGGGCGAGGAGGTATGGACGGCCGCGGTACTCTGGACCGATGATTCGGTCTCCGAAGTTATCGACTGGTACAGGGACAAGCTGAAGGGTAAGCCGCAGTTTACAGACCTGACACAGGGGATAAGCACTTCGGCTACAGGCCAGGAGATGGGTATGTTCGCGTTCCAGGAGGGCGACGCCTTCAAGATGGTCACAATCGCTAAGGGCACAGTGGATCACCTCGGAAAGACGGAAATCGCCATAACATCCGGCAGCGGCCCCGGCGTTCCGCCGATAAACACGTCGCAGTAGATAAGAATATAGTCAGGCGATTTGACGCGAGGGCACCCGAAAGGGTGCCTTTCGTTTTTAAAATAAGGCGGTAAACGGGCGAGCCTCCACGCAGTTCATAAATGGTAAAATTCAACAGAATGTCGGCTTCCTTTGGTGAGCGGTGGATAAAATGGCCAGGGAAAAGAGATTAACCAAAAAAAATCTATTACTCATGCTGAGCGTGCTGGGGCCAGGCATCATCGTCAGCCTGGTTGACAACGATGCGGGTGGTATCGCTACCTACTCGGTCGCCGGTGCGAAGTACGGCTATGCCATCATCTGGGTGATGATACCGACACTGGTGCTCCTTTACATGGTCCAGGAGATGAACGCCCGCATGGGCATAGTCACCGGGAAGGGACTTGCCGCCCTCATCCGCGAGAGGTTCTCCCTGCGGCTGACCGCCGCCATCATGGTGGCGGTGATGGTTGCCAACTTCGCCAACACGATCGGTGAGTTCGCGGGGGTGGCCGCGAGCTCACAATTATTCGGGATACCCAGTTACATATCCGTGCCGGTCGCCGCCGCCGGTGTCTGGTTCCTGGTGCTGAAGGGCTCTTACAGGAGGGTCGAGAAGATCTTCCTGCTCGTCGGCGGCATATATGTGTGCTACATCATCTCGATGTTCCTCGCGAAGCCGGACTGGCTGGAGGTGGCAAAGGGAACATTCATCCCAAGCGGGCAGCTGAACGCCTCGTGGATAATCATGGTCATAACGGTCATCGGCACTACCATCGCTCCCTGGATGCAGTTCTACCAGCAGGCATCCGTCGTGGACAAAGGCCTTGACAAGAAAGACCTCGTCTTCGAGAGGATCGACACTGCCGTTGGGAACGTCTTTTTGTTCATTGCCGCATTTGCCATCATCGTCTGCTGCGCCGCCGCCTTCTTCAACAAGCCCGGGGTCGGCGCTACCCAGATAACATCCGCCGAGCAGGCCGCCCTCGGGCTCGCGCCGATAGCCGGGAAGTACGCGTCCTACCTGTTCGCGGCAGGACTCCTTTTCGCGTCTCTCTTTGCCGCGTCGGTGCTGCCACTGTCCAGCGCGTACAGTGTTTGCGAAGCGTTCGGCTGGGAATCCGGGATAGACCGCTCTTTCTCCGAGGCCCCGAAGTTCTACTGGACCTACACCCTCTTCATAGCAGGAGGGGCCCTCCTGGTCATGATTCCCAACATCCCGTTGATCACGGTCATGGTGATCTCTCAGACAATCAACGGGGTCCTCCTGCCCATAATCGTCACCTGCATGCTAATGATCATAAAGGACCGGGATATAATGGGTAAATACGTGAACGGCGACAGATACCAGGTGGCGGCCTGGATATGCGTCGTAATACTTTATATCCTCGATCTCTGGCTTGTAATATCCTCGATATTCCCCATCGGCTGGTGACTTTCAAGGAGGTTGGTCTTGTGGAAGATGGTGATTTAGTCAGTTTCAGTGAACTCATCAAGGTCAAGGTCTTCGACGGCGAGGGGGAGCATGTCGGGCACGTGCAGGACCTCGCGGTGGATGACCTTGTCTCCCCGACTGTGGCATACCTTGGCGTGCATATCTTCTGGACCGATTGCGTGGGAGACATCGAGCTGGTTCGGCCCGCGGAGGACATCGTCCTGCTGCTTCCATGGTCCCAGGTGGAATCATTCGATGAGGATGGTTTCCGTCTTCTGGGGACACATCCCGATTTCCCGGCGGAGACCGTAGAGGGTAGGCTGCTTCTCCGGGCGGACCTTCTTGACAAGCAGATGCTCGACTCCGGGGGGAACCGGATTCAGCGTGTGGATGACATATACATGGAGAGAAAGGGGAACGAACTCAGGGTGATCGGGCTCGAGGTGAGCCGCGGCCTGCTGCTGGGCAGCTCGACGCTGCGGCACTTCGTCGACGGGTTGAGGAAGAAGTACGGTCACACACGCGATAT
>JAENXM010000211.1 GCA_016649525.1 Actinomycetota bacterium | reverse complement strand
CTTTTCTCTGACGACTTAAACAAAGGGCGCGAGGCATATATCACTTTTATCGAAGAAGGAATCATCGAGGGTCTCCACGATAACCCTGATAGCCGTGTCCCGTTGCAGGAGTTGTTCAAAGGTGTTAGGGACAAGAATCAACGTGATGTGGAGATACGGGCTGCGCACACTGAGCATGGCTACACTTTGAAGGAGATCGCGGCATACCTGCAGGTGAGCCTTTCGACGGTCAGTCGGGCAAAGAAAAAGTGAAATGACATATTTGGTGCCTGGCACCGATATTGTCACGTGCAAGCGCTAGTTTTGTCCTTATAGCGCTCTCGAGGCGTTAAACCTTAAAGAATCACCCCTTTTTCTTCGATAAATCATACATATGCGTCAGGAGGTTCTTGCCCTTTATGCCGTTAACTAGTATTAGAGGATGTATTAAGCGAGGATAAAACCATGGTTTATGCAGGAAAACACCTCGGGGGAGGTAATAGCGCTTCAGTGTTCGCGGTAGCGGCGATCTCGTTGCTGGTCGCATCTCTCGTGCTCCTTATCTCTCCCGTGTCTCCGGGCGGGCAGAACCCGGACGGGACCATCCCCAGGCCAATCAAAGGGCAGTTCAACGCCGGCGCGAGTTTCTACCAGGCGCACCTTACCGCCTCCGACATAGACGGCGACGGCCAGCAGGAGATACTGGTCGGGAACACAAACGGCGTCCTTTACTGTTTCACCGCGAGAGCGGAGCTCAGGTGGGCCTACGGGACCGGCGGGCAGATACAGGGCGCCCCCGCGTGCTACGACGTGGACGGGGACGGCAAGAAGGAGATCTGGGTCGGGAACATGAACGGCGTCATGTGCGGCGTCGACTACAACGGGCAGCCGCTTACGAAGTGGGGCTGGCCGAGACAGACGCCGGCGGACAGCGGCTTTGTCGGGATCTTCGGCTCACCGGCAATCGGCGATGTCAACGGGGATGGCGCCTGCGAGATAGTGGTCGGGACGTACGGACACCACGTGTTCGTGTGGAACTATATGGGGGCCGTCCTTCCGGGCTGGCCTTACGACAACAAGGACACTATCTGGTCTTCACCTGCGCTCGCGGACATCGACAGGGACGGTCTCAAGGAGATAATCATCGGCGGCGACTCAACGGGCGGAAGCGGCTGGCCATATCCCCCCGGCGGCCTCCTTTATGCGTTCAACGCCGACGGAGGGATGGTGCCGGGCTTCCCGCGGGTGACGCCCGAGGTGACCTGGTCGTCTCCAGCGGTCTCCGACATCGACGGGGACGGATTTTACGAGATAGTAGTCGGGACAGGGCACTATTACAAAGCGACCCACAGGCTCACATCCGAAGGTCACAAGGTCTATGCCTACAACCACGACGGAAGCGACGTTCCAGGCTGGCCGGTGACCGCCGCGGGCTCGACCTTTTCTTCCCCGGCGATAGGCGACATAGACAGGGACGGCAAAAAGGAAGTCGTCATCGCGTGTAACGGTTTGTACGGGATAGGCGAGGACCACATAATGGCGATAAAGCCGAACGGCCAGGTCATGTGGGACGTAAAGGGGTTCGCGGGTCCGAACATGGGCTCCGCGTGTCTTGGTGATGTCACCGGGGACGGCTACCCCGAGGCCATCATGGGGTCGGGCTGGGCGATAGGGGCCTGGGACCCGTGGGGCAAAGTGGTCTGGAACCAGCCGCTCGACAACTTCGTCGTCACCAGCCCTGTAGTGGGGGATTTCGACAATGACGGCCGCATCGAAGCGGCGGTCGCAACCGGTGACGCGCCGGGCGGCAGCTTTCCCGGCGGTAGCTTCTTCGTGTTCGACGCATGCTCGAAGAACAACGCGGTGACCCAGCAGGAAAAGGAGATATGCCCCTGGACGATGTTCCGCCACGACGATTCACATAATGCCACATTACTGACCGGAAACGAGCCGCCGCCGCCTCCGCCGCCGCCTCCCCCGGCGAACTTCTACGAGTACATCCTGCTCATGAACCCGGGCGACAAGGAGGCGCATGCGACGCTCGAGTTCATGAACGAGAGGGCCGAAAAGGTGGCGGTGCCCTGGAGCGTCGGCCCGAGGTCGCGCTCGACAGTACTGGTGAACCGTTACATGTCCGGCTGCGGGGTGAGCGCAAGGGTCACCTCGGACGTGCCTATCATCTGCGAACGCTCCATATACTTCGATTTCCAGGGCAGGTGGCAGGGCGGCACAGATTCGATAGGTGTACAGGAGCCGGCGAAAACCTGGTATCTCGCCGAGGGTTATACAGCAGATAACTTCGACGAGTACGTGCTCGTCCTGAACCCCGAAAAGAGCGGAGTGCACATCGACATGACGTTCATGAGGGAAGGCGCGGGGCCCATTGTGAAGGGCTTCGACCTGGCGCCGGAGAGTCGCTTCACCTTGAACCTCAAGAACATCCCGGGCCTCGAGAACACTTCCGTTTCCACGAAGGTAGAGGCGAGCGGGGACGTCATCTGCGAGAGGTCGATGTACTTCAACTACAACGGCAACGTCGGCGGGCATGCCTCGATAGGCGTCACAGAGCCCTCGGGGCAGTGGTTCCTCGCCGAGGGATACACGGCGCAGAGCTACGATACTTATGTGCTGGTCCAGAACCCCGGCGGCGAGGATGCAGCGGTCAACCTTTCGTTCCTGCGCAGCGACGGCTACCAGTCGAGCGCCTCGTTCGTCCTGCCGCCCCAGAGCAGGAAAACGGTGAGGGTGGACGACATGCCAGGGTTCGAGGCCGCCGAGGTCTCGACAGAGGTGAGCTCGGACAAGGGCGTGGTGGCGGAGCGGGCCGTCTACTTCAACGCGGGCGGACGGGACGGAGGCCACGATTCGGTGGGCGTGACGTCGCCGGACGAGAATTGGTACCTCCCGGAGGGCTACACGGGAGGCTCATTCGACACGTACACACTCCTCATGAACCCGGGTGACGCACCCGCCACCGTGAAGACCACCTTCATGAGAAACGACGGATACACCTGGTCGCGCGTGGACAACCTGCTTCCGCGCTCCCGCTTCACCATGCACGTCGATGATATGCCCGGGTTCGACAACGCCGAGGTATCGACCCTGGTGGAGGCGCTCGGCGACGGGAAGGTCATCGCGGAGCGCGCGATGTACTTCAAGTACGACAACAGGTGGGCTGACGGACACGATTCGATCGGCGTGAACGAGCCGTCCACTACATGGTACTTCGCCGAGGGCTACACCGGAATGTAACCGGGGGCCTTTAGCACGGCCTCTCACCTTTAGCACGGCCTCTCAGGCCGTGACGGATGAACCGGGGACCTTTAGCACGGCCTCTCACCTTTAGCACGGCCTCTCAGGCCGTGACGGATGAACCGGGGACCTTTAGCACGGCCTCTCACCTTTAGCACGGCCTCTCAGGCCGGGACGGATGAACCGGGCTAAGAGCCCGGCCTAAAAACGCAGACGAACACCAAATCGTACGCGCGCGAGGGCGCAAGGCGGCCAAGTTCCATGAAGGGCCTGTAGAGCGGCCGTTGAGAAGGCTTGTTGAGCCTCGCCGTCAGTTCGTCGACCCTATT
>JAENXM010000049.1 GCA_016649525.1 Actinomycetota bacterium | reverse complement strand
TTCTTCTTGATGGTCGCCGCACCCTCGTCGGTAAGGCTGCTCAACATAATGAACTTTGACATGCCGTTTCCCCCCTTCGTCAGCAGAATCTCTCTTCGAATAAAGTGTTTTTACATTCTACAAGTATACGGGGGCCCCTGCAAAGGTGGTAAAGCATTTCCCGCAAATGTCACATGACCATACCTTGATAACCTGAAAGGCGATAGTATTCTCGCTGAACGGTCTCGATGCCCCGCTCCTGCAGGCCAAAGGAAAGGGCTCCAAATAAAAGAATTACTAGACTGTGACGAGAGAGCAAGCAGGCGGCTGAGCAATCGATGAGGGTCTTTGCCCGCATAGCCAGAACTGTAAAGGAACGCCCGTGGACAATTATCGCCATGTCCCTCGTCCTTTCCGTGTTGCTCGGCCTGGGACTTTTGTTCCTCAAAGGAGACGTCACCTACTACAGCATCCTTCCGAAGGGCTTCCCCAGCATCAAGACGCTTGATAACCTGCGTAAGAAGTTCGGGGGGATTGCGTATGAGTCGATACTCATAAGGGCTCCGTCCGTCACTGACTCGAGGATAGTGCAGTTCCTGGTAGGCCTGGGCGACTACCTTGGCGAAGACCCGCGGTTCAACCAGGGTCAGATCCAGACGGTAAAGGACGGCGAGGGCGAGAAGATCCCGGTGGTCCAGGACTACCTGACCCCGTTCATCGCGAACATGAAGACGGAAATGGCCACGATGGGTTTCGATATCCCATTGAACTCCATCAGCAACGATATGGTGAAGCAGTTCACCGGCAAGGACTTCCAGCAGCTCGTCAAAGAGGACTACCTCTCGAACCCCCAGGTGAAGAAATCGATGGTCGGGAAGCAGAAGTTCGTAACCCCCGACTACAAAGCCGCCCTTGTCATGATAAAGGTCGGGACGGGGCTTTCCGACAAGCAGCAGATAAAGCTCGCCAACGACCTCGACGACCTCTTCAGGTCCAAGCTCGGGGACGTTTCCGGCATCAAGATCAACATCGGTGGCGACCCAACCCTGGCCCGCGACTTCGACAGGCACATCAGGAACAAGACGATAATTCTTTTCGTCATCGCCATCGCGTTCGTCATCATCATGCTCTTCCTCTCTTTCCGCAGGTTCACGGACACCCTGCTGCCGGTCGCCTTCGTGGTGCTCGGGCTCGTATGGACGTTCGGTTTCACCGGCTGGGTGGGCATACCCTACTCGGTGGCCGCAATCGCCATCATGCCTCTCCTGCTTGGTACCGCCCTGACCTTCGTGGTGCCCCTCGTGGCCCGATATTACGAGGAGATGGAGCACCACTTCCGGTCGGTGGAGGCCGTCGGCAAAGCGGTGATGACCGTCGGTGTCGGGATCTTCCTCGCGGCGACAACAAACGTCTTCGGCTTCCTTGTGTTTAAGCTCAGCGTACTGCCACCCCTGAAGGATTTCGGGATTACCTGCGCGGCCGGCACCGTATTCATATTCGGCCTCTCAGTAACTCTACTGCCGGCCATAATGGCGGTCAGGGACCGCTCATACGAGAAGGCACCCGAGGAAGTCAGGGCGGAGCTCAGGACCCACTTCGACGGCCTCTCCCGGCGGAAGAGGCGCGGTATCTTCGCGCGCGTGACGGACCGCGTGCTCGAAGCCTTCAGCGCCATGGCGGTCCGTCACTCTCTAATCGTCATCATCGGTTTCACCCTGCTGATACTCCTCGGGTTCGTGCAGATCCGGAGCCTGAAGACCGACTCCGACCTGCGCAAGCTAGCCCCCAGGAACCTGCCGGGAATCCTCGCCGATTTCGAGATAGAAAAGTACTTCGGAGGCCGGCAGCAGGATGTCATCATGGCCGAAGGTGACGTCCTGAAGCCCGAGTCCCTTGAAGCGATGGTGCGCCTCGAGGACGCCATCGCGGATGACAAAGACAACATCTATGAAGGTAAGATGCTGTACCCGAGGAACGCGATCGTCGGTCTGCCGGACGTTCTTACCGAAGCGAACAACGGTAGGCTGCCGGCCACCCGGGCTGAGGCCGAACAGGCGGTAAAGACAGCCGAGGCAAACGGCGGTTACGTGACCGGTGGACTGCTGAGCGGGGACGGTAAGGCAGCACTGATAACCCTGAACAGCCAGGGCGCACAGTCGCCTCAAGTGGTAGACAGGAAGCTGGCGCTGCTCAAGACGAACTCCGAGAAGTACCTGACGAAGCAGGGGTTACAGTATGAACTCGGCGGGATCACGCCGATAACGAAGGACATGACGAAGAACATAATACCCACGGAGACCCTGTCCTCGATACTCTCATTGATCCTCTGTGCCCTCATACTCATCGTTATTTTCCGCTCTTTCCCGTACGGCCTGATAACCCTGACGGTCGCGTTCGCCGGCGTGGCCGCGGAAATCGGTTTCCTGCAGCTGATGAACTGGCCGCTCGACACCATAACGTCCCTCTCCTCCGCCCTCGTGATAGGCATCGGGGTCAACTTCGGGATCCTGTTCACGCACAGGTACCTGCAGGAGATGGAGCTCGGGAACCGGCTTCCGGTGGACGCGATAAAGGCCACCATGATGAACCTGGGCAGGGCCAACGTGGTTGCGGCGCTCGCGACGGTCGCCGCCTTCGTTATCATAATGCTCTCCGACATAGTGCCGTTGAGGCGCTTCGGGGGGGTGACCGCCTTCGCTATCGGCTGGTGCCTGGTGACCTCTCTGACACTGATGCCCGCCCTGCTATACCGCCTGTCGGGCCACCGGGAAGCGCAGGTGGAAAAAGCGATGCCCGAGGTCGAGCCGGAAAAGACCTGACCCCATCCTTATTGGCTATAATAGACTAACAGGCAGTCTCTACCTGGAGGAAATACCGGATGAACGTCGAGTGTCCCGTCTGCGGGACCCTGAACGACGCAAGCAGGAGGACCTGCTCTCGATGCGGAGCCGCTCTTGCGACTTCACCGCCCGCGGCCGCGGGGACCACCCCGCAGCAGGCTCCGGGCGCGCAGGCGCCCGCGGGTCCGACAGAAGGCCAACCCATGCGGGGTCCTTCCCGGGAGGCGGCCTCACCCCAACGACCCGGCGCCGCCGGCACCGGGCAGTCAGTACCGGGCCAGGTGCAGCCCGCGCGTCAGCGACAGGCCGGGGCCGCACAACCCGGACTTCCAGCCGTGGATCAGGCAGCTGTGCCCGCAGGAGCCAAGAGGGCTCCGGCGGCCGGTCCCACGCCTCAAGCTCCCGCAACGAAGGCTCGACCCGCGCAAGTGCCGGAGGCCCCTCCCGGAGGCCAGAAACCACCGCAGAGGGCCGCGCCACGGGAGGCCGGACAAGCCCGGGAGCCCGCACCGACCCGGGCTCCCCCCGCAACCGAGGAAGTGCCGCAGGTGCCGCCGGAGGCTCAACCGCCGCCGGGCGCTCCCTATCCCTGGGGCCCTCCTCCCCCCGGATATCCGTATCCCGGTTTTCCGCCCCCGTGGCAGGGACAGTACCCCCAGTTCGGTGCCCCATACCCCGCCGCATATGGACAAGGGGCACCGCCGTACCGCCCGCCAGGGCCCATGCCTGGTTTACCGCCCCCGTACCCGCAGATGTACCCGTATCCTTACCCGCCTCAACCCTTTCCCCAGCCGTGGGCTCAACCGTATCCAGTGGGACCGTCAGCACCGCAGCCGTATGGACCGCCGCCACAGACGGTGCCGCCGTATCCCGCCGAGTACCCGATGCAGCCCAGGGCGGCCCGAAAGCCGCGCAAGAAGATGCGTACGAGCACCATCGTCATCCTGATCACCGTCCTCCTGCTGCTGGCCGGGGGGGGAGTCGCAGCTTTCCTTCTCCTCAAGGGTGAGAGCAAGACGAGCTTCGAACTCGGTGACGGCTCGGTGGTAGGGACCGAGATCGAATTCAACGACATTACCCTGAAACAGGACGGAAACAACCTGACCCTCTCCGGCACCTACAACAACAAGTCCAAGATTAAGGGCATCGTATCCGTGACCGTCCAGGCGACCAGCAAGTCCACCGAGCAGTCGATTAACTTTACGGTTCCCGTGGTTTCCGGAAGCGGGAAGAGCTTCACCCAGAAAAAGACCACAAACATCAAGTTGGAGAGTGCGGCCCTAGGGCCACTCTTCTTCGTGGGCACCGGGAGCTACGAAGAGGAGACGAACTCCAGCAGCACAAACGGGAGCACCTATCCATGGGAGAACGAGAGCAGCTCCGCAACGGACAACAGTTTCATGGACAATCAGACGTTTCCCGACTCCGAGACTACGGTCCCGGGCGTGGAGACCCCGCCCTCCCCGTTCTAATCGGATACCAGTAAGCCGTGAGCGGCGATCATCCCCCATTCGCGTCCGTACCACGGATACGTGGTATTCAAGCGCTATAATGGGTCCGCAAGAGATAATGGTTTCTGGAAAAGTGATGACAGTCCGCCGTTCTGCAAGAACGAACCGAGGCCTTTCAGGGGGACCTTATGGCCGCCACACATGATGCGCTGAACAACCCGATATCCCGGATAACCTTCTGCGCCGTCGACGTCGAGACCTCGGCGCTCCACATGTCGAGCCGTGTCGTCGAGGTCGGGGCGGTCAAGTTCGGCACGACCGGCCGTCAAACCGAGTTCCAGAGCCTTGTCAACCCGTGCGAGTCCATATCCTCCAGGGCGACAGAGATCCACGGGATCACCGACGAGATGGTCAAGAACTCTCCACGCAGTCCGGAGGTCCTTTCCCGGCTGTTAGGTTTCATGGGCGACTCGGTCTTCGTCGCCCACAATGCCATGTTCGACACGCGCATGATAGGCAACGAGCTCGCGCGTATGGGGGCGGACCTGCCCGATAACCCCGTACTCTGCACGATATCCATGGCACGCCGTCGGATCAAGGGCCCGCCCAACTACCGCCTCCAGTCACTTATGAGCTTCCTCGGGACCGAGTTGATAGACGCGCACAATGCCCTGCCCGACGCGAGGGCGGCCATGCAGGTCTTTCTGGCCGGGGCCGCCGGGATACCACCGGAAACGCCCGTGTCCGAGCTGCCGGGCCTGCTCGGGCCTTTTCACTCGGTCGCGCGCCCGAGCATACTGCCCATCGACACCACGGGTGACATGGAGGAACTGCGGGCGATCGCGGGGGGGCGCCTTACCATCGAGTTGGATTACGAGTCGAGCGCGGAACCCGGCCCCGTCGTGGTCACTCCCCACCGTCTGTTCTCAAGGGACGGGCGGCACTACCTGAGGGCTTACTGTCACCGCGACGGCATAGTAAAAACTTACCGGCTGGACAGGATCAACGGGTTCCGGAGGATATAGTCAGGACGATTACAAGGAGGCCCACCGATAAAGATATGCGTGCTCTCGAGCGGGTCGGGCGGCAACGCCACTTACATAAGCTCGGGAAAAAGTGCTCTGCTCGTCGACTCCGGGCTTTCATGCCGGGAACTCGAAAGGCGGCTCGCCCAGATAGACACCGACCCCGGCTCGATCGACGCGATCGCCATCACCCACGAGCACGTGGACCACGTCGCGGGCGTGCTGCCCCTTTCGTCACGTTACGAGATCCCTGTCCACGCATCCGCCGGGACTGTCCGGGAATCACCGCTCCGGTCCCACCTTGATAGAATCAACAAGCTCAAGGCAAGCGCACCGTTCACCGCCGGCTGCCTGGAGGTGGTCCCGTTCCCGGTCCCGCACGACGCCGCCGAGCCGATCGGGTTCACGGTGAGCGACGGCGCGGTAAAAGTCGGCGTCGCCACCGACCTCGGGAGCCAGACCCTCGAAGTACTGGCGAGCCTCGCGGAAAGCGATGTGGTGCTCCTCGAGTCGAACCACGATGTTGAGATGCTCATCGACGGCCCGTACCCCTGGTTCGTGAAGGAGAGGATCGCGAGCCCGCTCGGGCACCTATCGAACGAGGATGCCGCCGACCTCATCCGCGCAATCCGGCACGCGGGCCTGCGGCATCTCGTGCTGGTCCACCTCAGCGAGACGAACAACGACCCCGCGATCACGCTCGAATCCGCCCGGAAGGCGCTCGGGAGGAAGGGCGCGGGGGTTGAGATATCCCTCGGCTGGCAGCACAGAGTCGGCGACACGATCGTTCTCGATTAGGCGTTCGGCGGGGAGGCCATATGCCACTCGAGGAGTACAGGAAGAAGAGGGACTTCTCAGCCACCCCCGAACCGGAGCCCTCGGCAGGGGAGGGCGAAGGAAGGGCGTTCGTCATACAGAAGCACGATGCGACCCGCCTCCACTACGACCTTCGCCTCGAGGACGAGGGTGTCCTGAAGAGCTGGGCCGTCACAAAGGAGCCTCCCGACCTCCCCGGCGTCAAGCGCCTGGCGGTCAGGGTCGAGGACCATCCATACGACTACAAGGACTTCGAGGGAGTAATACCCGCCGGCGAGTACGGCGCCGGCACCGTCGAGATCTGGGACCGCGGGACCTACCTGCCGCTTTTAAAGGGGGGGCCGTCAGACAGCGTCGCGGCCGCCATCGAGCGCGGCGCCCTGAAGGTCGAGATAAAGGGTAAGAGGCTCTCCGGTAAGTACGTCCTGTTCAACTTCGACAAGGAGGGCAAGAACTGGTTCTTCTTCAAGATGAAGGAGTGAAACGGAAACCTCTTGTCTAACTCGCTCAACAAGAAGCTTCTAAGGGATCTCCCGGCTCATGCGCCCCAGGCGGTAGCCGCAATAATCATAATCGCGCTGGGGATCGTCATGTTCTCAGGGCTCCTGATGTCCCAGCGAAGCCTGAAGAGCTCTATCGACGACTTCTACCGCGGGACCCGCTACGAGGATTTCTCGGTGCAGGTCAACTCCGCCCCCACCGCCACGGCCGGTATTCTTTCGCGCCTGGACAACGTCAAAGCCGTCGAGGCCCGCCGCGAGCAGGAGGTGCTGGCGTTCGTTAACGGCTCACACCTGACCGTCAGGGTTATCTCCCTGCCCGGCAACCGCAGACCGCGGGTGAACGATGTAAGGATCGAGTCCGGCCGCTACCTTGATACTGCCGGTAAGAACGCCTGTCTCGCGGAACAACATCTCGCGGACGAGTTCGGGCTCAAGCCCGGAGACGCGATCAGGCTCGACTCCGCGGGCGACAACATCAACCTCCGCGTGAACGGGGCGGTCTCCAGTCCCGAGTACCTCAGACTGGTCGCGGGTCTCACCGAGTTCGTGGCCGACCCCGCCCGGTTCGGGGTCATCTTCGTGGCCGAGGCAGAGGCGCGTCGTATTTTCGGGCCGGAGGAAGGATTCAACAAGTTCGTGGTAAGGGTACGCGACCGCAAGAGGCTCTCCGAGACAATGGAAAAAGCCGAAGCCGTTCTGGCGCCTTACGGCGTTATCGGGCTTACAAGGGGATCGGACGAACGAAGCGCATCCCTCATAAGTTTCGATGTCAGCAACATGGGAAAGATAGCGGCGTTTTTTGCGATTCTCATTCTCGCTGTGGCCTCCATCGCCTTGTACATCACAATAACACGGTTGGTGGTCACACAGCAGCGTGAGATAGGGCTTTCCAGGGCGGTCGGCTACGGAAGCGGTGCGATCCTGGGCAACTACCTGGGCTTTGCCCTGATACTGGGTGCACTGGGCAGCGTGCTGGGACTCTTCGGCGGGTATTTCCTCTGCCGGTTTTTCTTAAGTATCTATTCGAATGCCCTCGGCCTGCCTGCCATCGTCAAGGCGTCCTTCCGCGGCGACATCGCGGCCGCCGGAATCGGTGCGGGCCTCCTCTTTTCCGCGCTCGGCGCACTGATTCCCGCCAGGCGCGCCGTTAGGATGAAGCCCGCGGACGCCATCAGGGCGGAAGCGGGGCTTTCGCTCGAGTTGCACGAGAAAAAGGCAGGTGCCAGCACGGCAGGGTACCACCGCACCCCTGCGTGGCTTCGTCTCGCCTTCCGTAACCTCTTCCGCAACCGGCGAAGGACACTCCTGACCTGTCTTGGCATCGCGATGGCGCTAAGCGCCCTCGTCGCGGCGCGCGGCTCGGTCGAGTCGCTTGATTATGTCCTGGACAAATACTTCCAAAGAGTGTTGAGGTGGGACGTTTCAGCGGCCTTCTCCTCGCCACAGAACGCGGAGGCCCTCAGGCTGATCGGGGAATTGAACGGCGTTTCACGCGTCGAGCCGATGGCCGATTTACCCGCTCTTCTCTCTGCGGACGGCAGGTCATCCAACATCGAGGTCCAGGCATACGAGGATGGCACCAACATGCACGGCAGCTTCCCGACCAGGGGCTCCAAGCCGTGGCCCGGACCCGGGGAGATAGTCCTCAACCGCGGGACGGCGGGCGAACTGCACCTTGAGCTCGGCGAACCTGTGGAAGTCTCGACCGTTCTGGGAAATGCGTCCCTCAAGGCGGTCGGCTTCGTTTCGGAGCCCTTTAAGGGGATCTGCTACATGAACCTCCGCCAGCTCCGGCAGCTCGCCGGCGCCGATTACTTCAACGTGGTTATCGCGAAGGTGAGACCGGGGAAAGAGGCCAGAGTGGCATCCGCCTTCGGGAGCCTTCCCGGCGTGGCTAAGGTAACCACCAGGAATCAAATACGCGAGACGTTCGAGGAGATGCTCGGCGCCACCAAACCTTTCATGAATATCATCTATGTCTTGATACTCGCGATAACGTTTGCGATCGTCTTCGCGATCATCACGATAAACGTCCTTGAAAGGAGGCGCGAGATCGCGACAGCCCGGACCCTGGGTACCGGCATGGGAAGGATCTTCTCGACGCTCACCGCGGAGACGATGACCATCGGCATAATAGCGATTCCTCCAGGCATCGTCCTCGGAAAGACCCTCGAGTGGCTGCTCATAGTCAAACTGATGGGCTCGCAGTTCATCCTGATCGATGTCGTCTTATCAAGCGGTGCGGTCGCGCTGATAGTCGCCGTCTTCCTCGCGGTGCTCGTACTCTCCGAGCTGCCCTCCCTGAGGCAGCTCAAGCGGCTCGACCTCGCCCGGGTCATCAAGGAGCGGGCCGACTGACAGCGCCCTTACCCACTGTAGCGGTGCCCCGCCTCTATCATCCATCGGATGTTCTCGACGTTCATCGAGGCGTGGCTGTGCGTCGGGGCGAGGATGAAGCCTCCGCCCGACGAGTCCTCAATCGCCTTCCTGACGGCCTGCTCTACCTCTTCCCTGGTGCCGTCCACCAGGGTGTGGGTCACGTCTATGTTCCCGATGAGGCAGAGCCTGTCGCCGACCTTGCGCCGGGCCTCCGCCAGGTCGTTCATCGCCGTCGGCTCGAAAGCGTGGGCGCCGTCGAAACCCCACTCCACGAACTTCTCCACGAGCTCGTTGGTGTTCCCGCAGCAGTGGATGAATATCCTCGCCCCGTGGCGGTGGGCGGTGGCGGCTATCTGGCGGAACCCGTCGCCGTAGAACTCCTCGAACATCTCCGGTGAGAGCATCGGTCCGGCCTTGTATGCCAGGTCGTCCCCGTAGGACATGATCCGCGCGCCGGACTTCCCGTAGGCGTCGACGCAGGCTACGGAAAGCGCCGTGAAGTACCCGATCACCTCACGGACGAAGGCCGGGTCCCTCTTCAGAAGCGAAATAAAGGTGGGAAGGCCCATCGGCTGCCAGCTGTTCTCCCAGAGCCCCGGCCCCACAAACGGTATCAGCGCAATCTTCTTTCGCCATATCGCGTTTAAAAGCCTGTATATCCTCAATCCTGCCAGCGCGTACCCGGCAATATCAGGTCTCGGCCAGTCCCTCCACTCCTCCGGGCTCCTTATCAGGCCCTCCCGGTACATGAAGTAGACGTTGCCGTATCCATCGTCCACCAGGTCGAAAACCCGGCCGAACATGTCCTCTATCTCCGCGTGATTCCTAATCTTGAACCTCCAGTAGCCGACCCAGAGGCTGTCAAAACCCATCAGATGATTCACGCGGATGCCGGTATGATAGAGAAGAAACATGAAGGGGTCGAAATAACGGCTCAGGGCATGAGCCCGCCGGTCCACATAGCGCATGCCGCGGTCGCTCTTGAGGAACTCGAGGAGCTTTCCCGGCTCACGGCCCAGGACCTGGTTCGCGACGTTCGGGTCACCTATCAGCGAGAAGGTCGGTACCCTGTCGGTCTTCTCCCCGCCGAGCGCTTTGAATATCCTCTCCTCAGGGTCCAGTTCGCACCTCCGTTCGCCACCTAGACACGCCGGACTTTGATATTCTACCACTGGTGGGTTTCAGGCCTGCGCTTGCGCGGCCGATAATACGAAAGACGGAAAAGGAGGCTGCCGTGCCAAGGAAACCGGCCGTTCTGTTCCTCGTACTTGTCGTGTGCCTCTCTCTCGCGGCTGTCGGCTGCGGGAAGACAGAGGAAAAGACCGGAGAGACGGGCGAGAAG
>JAENXM010000275.1 GCA_016649525.1 Actinomycetota bacterium | reverse complement strand
GTGGAGATGCGCGAGGGCATAGAGTACTGAGGGTATGGATAAGAGCGGATACGAAGAGAAGAAGGAGCGCTGGCTCGAGGATACCTACTCCGATTCGCCGGAGAGCGAGGGCCCTTTCCTGACCGTTTCGAGTGAACCGGTCGAGCCGACTTACGGCCCCGGCGATGTTGAAGACCTAGACTACGAGCGTGACCTCTCGTTCCCGGGTGAGTTCCCCTATACAAGGGGCATCCGCGGGAACATGTACCGCGGCAGGCTCTGGACGATGCGGCAGTTCTCCGGGTTCGGGATCGCCGGGGAGACGAACCAGCGCTACAAGTTCCTCCTGGAGCGAGGACAGACCGGCCTCTCGGTCGCTTTTGACATGCCGACCATCATGGGACGGGACTCCGATGACCCCTTGAGCGAGGGCGAGGTGGGCCTGTGCGGGGTGGCCATCGACTCGGTCAGGGATATGGAGGTGCTGTTCGACGGTATATCCCTTGGAAGTATAACCACCTCCATGACGACGAATGCGCCGGCGAGCATACTGCTCTCTTTCTACCTGGTGACGGGCGAGCGGCAGGGAGTAGAGTTCGCCGACATGGGCGGCACCATCCAGAACGACATCCTGAAGGAGTATATCGCCCAGAAGTCCTGGATATTCCCGCCGAAGCCTTCGCTGCGGATAATCACCGACGTGATTCGGTTCTGCGCTTCGGAGGTCCCGCGCTGGAACACCATCAGCATAAGCGGCTACCACATCAGGGAAGCGGGCTCGACCGCGGCGCAGGAGCTCGCCTTCACGCTGGCCGACGGTATCACCTACGTGCAGGCGGGGGTCGACGCCGGTATGGACGTCGATGATTTCGCGCCGCGCCTTTCATTCTTCTTCAACTCTCACATCGACTTCTTCGAGGAAGCAGCGAAGTACCGCGCCGCGCGGCGCATATGGGCGCGTGTCATGAAAGAGCGCTTCGGGGCGAAAAAGGAGGAGTCGCTCCTCCTGCGGTTCCACACCCAGACGGCAGGATGCTCTCTTACAGCGCAACAGCCCGAGAACAACATAGTGAGGACTGCGTTCGAGGGGCTCGCGGCGGTGCTGGGGGGAACCCAGTCGCTTCATACGAACTCGATGGACGAGGTTCTGGCTCTTCCTACGGAGAAGGCGGTCGAGATCGCGCTGCGGACCCAGCAGGTTATCGCCTACGAGACGGGCGTGAAGAACACCATCGACCCCCTCGCCGGCTCATACTACGTCGAGTACCTGACGAACCACCTGGAGGAGCAGGCCCTCCAGTACTTCGACGAGATAGAGGCGGAAGGCGGAGTGCTCGAGGCCATAGAGAAGGGTTACTTCCAGCGGCGGATAGCCGACTCGGCTTACCGCTACCAGATGGAGATAGAGAGGGGCGACAGGGTGCTTGTAGGGGTAAACCGCTTCGTCCATGAGGGTGAGGCGCTCGACATCGAACTGCTGCGTATAGACCCCTTGGTCGAGCGGGAGCAGGTGGAAAGGGTGCAGGCGCTCAGACGGGAGAGGAACCCGGCAGCGGTGGGGGAGACGGGCGCGGAGTTGAAACGGAGGGCCGAGGGCACCGACAACCTGATGCCAGCTATCCTCGACTGCGTCCGCGCGCACATGACGCTCGGCGAGATCGTCGCAGTGATGAAGGAAGTCTTCGGGGAGTACCGCGAAAAACCGCTGTTCTGAACGGGTTCCATATCGTTTCGAGGTGGGTATTCATGGCGGACGAGAAGAAGAACAGGAGGGTCCTTCTGGCGAAGCCAGGCCTTGACGGCCACGACAGGGGTGTGAAGGTAGTGGCAAGGGCGCTCCGTGACGCGGGCATGGAGGTAATCTACCTGGGGCTCCACCAGACCCCCGAGCAGATAGTGCAGGCAGCCATAGAGGAGGACGTGGAGGTTGTCGGGCTATCGAGCCTTGCTGGTGCCCACATGACGATCTTCCCCAAAGTGATAAAGCTCCTGCGCGAGCGCGGCGCTTCGGACATCAAGGTGATGGGCGGAGGCATCATCCCCGGTGAAGACATGGCCGAGCTCGAGCGCCTAGGCGTCGTCAGGCTCTTCACTCCCGGCACCCTGACCTCCGAGATAGTGGATTTCGTCAGGGGTCTTTAACCCCTTTTTGCAATTTGTTCGAGTTGTAATAGAATTGCAAAGGTTTGTCCCAGAGCAGTGGATGTAGACAGGCCCTCAAGCATAGCCTCGTTGGTTGAAACAGTCGCTGGAGGTGTTCCGGATGGCCTACGATTTCGAGTTTTTGCGGGTTGAGGTCAAGGACATGGTCGCAACCGTGACCCTCGACCGCCCCAAGGTGAACGCGCTCAACGGCGAGGTTTTCCTTGAAATAAGCAAGTGCGCGACGGAGCTTCAATATGATGATGACGTTCGCTCAGTCGTGATAACGGGTGGAGAAAAGATTTTCGCGGCCGGGGCGGACATCAAGGAGATGGTGGATGCCACGCCGGCTTTAGTCGCGAAGTCCATTAGCGGCGCACAGGATTCGCTAACTAGGCTTGAGAATGTGTTAAAACCTGTCATTGCCGCGATAAACGGCTTCGCTCTGGGCGGCGG
>JAENXM010000255.1 GCA_016649525.1 Actinomycetota bacterium | reverse complement strand
TTCTATACCTCCATCTCCTGGGCCCTGTCGCGCAGTTCCCTGCGAAGCACCTTGCCGGCCTCGCTTGCCGGAAGTGCGTCCTCGATCTTCAGTAAGCGGATCTTCTTGTACTTGGCCAGGTGCTCGTTCGCGTAATCCAGGAGCTCTTCCTCGGTGACCTGGGAGCCTTCCACCAGTGCGACGAAGGCGATCGGCAGGTCTCCGTAGCGGTCGTCCTTCTTGCCCACCACCGCCGACTGGGCCACAGCCGGATGCTCGTTGAGGACCTCTTCGAGGTCCCGCGGATAGACGTTGTAGCCCTTGTAGATGAGCATGTCCTTCTTACGGTCGACGATGAACAGGTACCCGTCCTCGTCGAACTTCCCGATGTCACCGGTGTAGAGCCACCCGTCCTTCAGCACCTGGGCGGTCTCCTCGGGCTTGTTCCAGTATCCCTTCATGACCTGGGGGCCGCGCAGCACGACCTCGCCCACCTCACCTATCGGGATCTCGGTTTCCCCCGTTTCCCCATCCATTATCTTTATCTCGGTATCCGCCAGCGGCAGTCCTACGGAACCGAGCCTGTAACCCTCACGGCTGGTGGGGTTACAGGAGCAGCCCATCGTGCACTCGGAAAGCCCGTATGCCTCGCATACCACTCCGGGAAGTTTGTTCAACATGATCTCGAGGAGGTACTGCGGGATGGGGGCGGCGCCTGACACAACCAGTTTGATGTCAGACATGTCAATCTCGTCGAAGAGGGGGTGCTCCACGAGGGGTACGAAGAGCTGCGGGGCGCCTCCGAAGGCGGTGGGCCGGAATTTGCTGATGCCCAGCAGGTACTCTCCGGGGTCGAAGCGCGGATAGACGACCATGGTCGTTCCGGTCATGACCTGCAGGTCAAGGTATCCGATGACCCCCATCGCGTGAAACCAGGGAACCACGACGAGGAGCGACTCGACTCCCCTGCGAATCACGTGGTCCTCATCTCTGTCGCCCTCCATGCGCTTCTGGCCGATCTTGCCGTCCTCGTAGGTCGCGTCTCCCCCACCCAGCCAGTATGCGAACTGGCACGAGTTGACCACGGCGTTGTAATGGGTGACCATCACTCCCTTGGGCGTGCCGGTAGTGCCGCCCGTGTACGCTATGTGTGCCAGGTCCTCTCTGACGTCAAACTCTATTTCCGGGGGTTCCGGCGGATACTTGGTAATCAGGTCGGTGAAATCCAGGGTCCCCTCGGGAAACGGCTGTTTCGCCAGCGCTTTCGCAGGTGCTGTTATCGGCGGATAGCAGTCAGCCAGGCTCACCAGGATGGTCCTTTTTACCGGCGTGTCGGGAATAACCTGCTGAGGCACCGCGAATAACAGGTCGAGGCCGACAAACGTCTCGACCCCGGCGTCGTTGAGCTCGAACGAGAGCTCCCGGTCCGCGAGCAGAGGGCTCAGGGGCACGAAGATGGCGCCCGTCTTGAGGAGACCGAAGTAGGCGATGGCGAACTGGGTGCAGTTTGGAAGGTGCAGGCCGACCCTGTCTCCCTTTTTCACCCCCATGTCGGCGAGCGCGGTGGCGAAGCGGTCGGAAAGGTTATCGAGCTCCCGATAATTCATCTCCATACCGCCGAATATGAGGGCGTTGCGCTCCGGCCACTGGCGCGCGGAAGAGCGTAAGAACTCGAATACGGGGACCTCCGGATAGCTGAGCTGTTTGAAAACGCCTTTCGGCCAGCACTTGTAGTTCTTGTTCGCGAGTTCGTTCGACATGATACCCCCCTATCCTGCGATTAACATGTTGCTCGCCTTATTTTATTTAATAACGGTGCCCGGCGCCAGCGCAATGGCACCCGTGCTGAGAAATTGGCACCCTTGTTCAACCGGTTTGCGGCCTCCACGCCGAACTCCCGCATGCAGCTGTAGAACCAGGAGCCGTCGTGCGTCATCCAGCACTTGACCAGAAGCTCCTTTAGCTCGTCGGTCTCAAGCGTTCTCATATATCCCTCCTACCCCGAGGGCTTTCATCCATCAACGCAGCCGGGGCGTTACACTGCATACGCATCATTTCAAATCCTCCCCTGCCCGGGCAATACCCTGTTCGCAGCGCAACAAAAGTGGCCTGACCCCTTTTTGCGTTAAAGTCGGGGCGGGAACATAACGAAGAGGAATATATAGACTTTGATTGGAGTTCATTTTGAAAACCGGGCTTGCGGTGCTGGTCGCCATCACGGCGGCTCTGCTCTTGAACTGGTCGATCTACCTGCAGAAGAAGGCGGTAGAAGCGCTACCCGCCATCGAGTTCCACCTCTCCTGGGGTGTCATCAAGGCCTTCCTGACGAACAAACCGTGGCTCTTCGCCCAGTTCATCAACGTGTCCGGGTTCGCGATATACTCGGTCGCCCTCTGGCTCGCCCCGGTCTCCATAGTCGAACCCATCATAGCCTCGGGGGTCGTGCTGCTCGCCTACCTCGCGATCAAGAACCTGGGCGAGACGCCCCGCAGGATAGACTATGCCGCGATGGGCTGCAGTGTGCTCGGCGTGATACTGCTCGGCGTAAGCCTTCTCGAGGGCCTTCCGGAGGACGTGGTCAGGCACCCGATAGAGATATGGATATGCGCCGGGGTCGTCCTTGGTCTGGGGGTTATCATCCCGCTGCTCATGCGCGGCGGCTCGAGCAACAGGCAGGCCGCCGGGCTGGGGATCTCCGTCGGGCTGTTCTTCGGGATGGCCGCGGTATTCCAGCGGCTGCTGATGCTCAACATCGGCCACAACTGGGTCCTCTTCGGCGTATTCATAGTCTGCTGCATCGCGACATATCTTCCCGCCTTCATCGTCCTCCAGGCCGCCCTTCAAAAAGGGATGGCGGTCATC
>JAENXM010000249.1 GCA_016649525.1 Actinomycetota bacterium | reverse complement strand
CCCCGCGCGCTCGTGATCCGCGACGGAGAGCAGTTGCGTATAGCCGGCCGCGACGTGGTTCGCGGTGACATTCTTCTCCTCTCAGAGGGTGACCGCGTTCCAGCCGACGCAATCGTTCGCATGTGCATGAACCTTTCCGCTGATGAATCTCTGCTGACGGGCGAGTCGGTTCCCGTACGCAAGTCGTTCGCCGACGGCGATGTCCCCATAGGGCGCCCCGGGGGCGATGACGAGCCCTTCGTATTCTCGGGGACGATAGTGGTCGGAGGGCGCGGTGTCGCCGAGGTCAGGGCGATCGGCAAAGACACGGAGATGGGAAAGATCGGGAAGTCCCTCGAGGAGATCGAGCCCGAGAGGACGCGCCTGCAGAAGGAGACGACAAGGCTTGTCCGCAACATCGCGTTACTTGGTGCTGTACTCTGCGCACTTGTAATCGTCGTCTACGGGCTGACAAGACACGAGGTGAACGCGTGGCTTAACGGTTTCCTGGCCGGACTTACCCTGGCGATGGCGATGATACCGGAAGAGTTCCCTGTCGTACTCACCGTCTTTTTAACCATGGGGGCGTGGCGGATATCCAAAAAGGAAGTCCTGACCCGCAGCGTGCCGGCCGTCGAGACCCTCGGTTCCGCCACCGTCCTGTGCGTCGACAAAACCGGCACTCTCACCTACAACCGCATCTCGGTGAGCAGGATATTCGCTGGGGGCGAGTTCTACGAACTGGGCGAGCATGTCCGGGAGCCCCTGCCGGAGAAGTTCCACGAGGTGGTGGAGTTCGGCATCCTTGGCAGCCAGAAGGACCCGTTCGACCCGCTTGAACGGGCGGTCAAACGCTTGGGCGACCGCAAGCTCTTCAAGACCGAGCATCTTCACTCCGATTGGAATCTTTTACGCGAGTATCCACTTTCGCAGAACCTGCTTGCGCTCTCACACGTCTGGAAATCGCCGTCGGGGCGCGAATACGTCATTGCCGCGAAGGGCGCTCCCGAGGCGATTACCGACCTCTGTCATCTCGACGACCGAGAGAGCAACGAGGTCCTGTGGAACGTCGGCCTGATGGCCGCAGATGGGCTGCGCGTGATAGGGGTCGCGAAGGCGCAGTTCACCGAAGAGGACCTGCCGGTCGACCAGCACGAGTTCGTGTTCGAGTTCCTGGGGCTTATAGGTCTAGCCGACCCCGTCCGACCCAATGTCCCCAACGAGATCAGGGAGTGCTATGACGCGGGTATCAGGGTAATCATGATAACGGGCGATTACCCCGGTACCGCCATGAACGTAGCCCGCCAGATAGGCCTCGAACCTGCAGACGAGTTCGTGACCGGGGAAGAGCTCGACGCCATGGACGACGATGTGCTCGAGGAACGCATAAAGTCGGTTAACATCTTCGCGAGGGTCGTGCCGGAGCAGAAGCTCCGTATCGTGGATGCGCTCAAGGCGAATGGCGAGGTCGTGGCCATGACCGGTGACGGGGTAAACGACGCGCCGGCCTTGAAGTCAGCGCAGATAGGGATCGCGATGGGAGGAAGGGGCACGGACGTCGCTCGCGAGGCCTCCGAACTGGTTCTGTTGAACGATGATTTCTCGTCGATCGAGGAGGCGGTAAGGCTCGGCCGCCGGATATTCGACAACCTCAAGAAGGCGATGGCCTATATCCTGGCAGTGCACGTTCCGATCGCCGGTATCTCGCTACTGCCCGTCATCTTCAAGTGGCCCCTTGTTCTTCTACCCGTTCACATAGCGTTCCTGGAGCTCATAATCGACCCCGCTTGTTCGGTCGTCTTCGAGGGGGAGCGAGAGGAGATCGATGTTATGACTCGACCGCCTCGCAGCCTCTCGGATCCTTTGTTCAACAGGAGGACCGTGGCGCTGAGCCTCCTTCAGGGGCTCTTCGTGCTGATCGTAGTGACCGTCGTTTTCAGGCTTGCCCTGTACAGGGGTTTGAACCCGGCGGAGGCACGCGCCCTCACTTTCACGACGCTGGTCTTAGCGAACCTTGGCCTTATCCTGATCAACCGTTCCTGGACAAGAACCATCATAGACACATTGAGGTCGCCGAACAGGGCTCTCTTGTGGGTGTTCGGGGGGGCGCTGGTCTTTCTCGGCCTCGTGCTCTACGTGCCCGCGCTGCAGCAGGTGTTCAAGTTCAAGCCTCTGAGTTTTGCAGACGTCGCGGTCAGCATCGGGGCGGCGGTTCTCAGCATCGCCTGGTTCGAGGTGCTGAAACTGCTCAACAAGAGCAAGGGGGTCGTAGGGTCAGGTCTTGATTCTTGACTCATCATTTAACCTTGATTTTTAGGCCGGGCTCTGATTTTTAGGCCGGGCTCTTAGCCCGGTTCAATATTCCCGGCCTGAGAGGCCGGGCTAAATGGGTGTCAATATTCCCGGCCTGAGAGGCCGGGATAAATAGGTGTCAAATGTTCATAAGATCCCCCAGCAACATCCGTAAGATCCCCCAGTAGTGGAACCTCGCCTCCTCGACGGGCCAACCTATCTCCTCTTTGACGATCGCGCTTCTCCGATGAAGGCGGTCGGACTCCTTTTTTATCCCCATCAACGCTTCTGTCCTGCCGGCGGGGTCGGTAATATCCTCCGCCTCGTCCAGGCGTTCAAGGAGAGAGACACAGTCGCGCAAATATCGGTCCATCTCGTCCATGTAATCTCTTGAGATCAGGTGGTGCTCTCCCTTGATACGGTTCAACTCCAGCAGGGCGTCGTACGTGGCATCGACTATCTCCTGCCGGCTCATCCACTCGGTCTCATAGCCGAGCATATCCCTCCAGTGGGGATGGAGCATCGCCGTCCGGTAATCCTCGAGCGTTTGATGTATGAGCCGGTACCCGTTTTTCTCGGAGTACTCGTGGGCTATGCTCCCGGGGTCCAGGAACGGAGCGAGGGGTCCGATGAGGGGATTGACACCGGTGCCGTGATCGGCGAGGAGGCGCGAACAGTAGGCTATGGTTTCCCT
>JAENXM010000273.1 GCA_016649525.1 Actinomycetota bacterium | reverse complement strand
TTCGAGGCGGCTCACCCATGGGCCGGCCGCCACCCCGAGCTGTAGGCAGAGTGGATAAGCAGCAGACTCGCGGGCCTGTTTCGCCTGTTTTCCACCCGGACTACCAGCATTAGAATAAGGCCAGGGAGGATCGCTTGAGGAAATACAGGGTGGCTTACCTGGGCAGCGACAGCGAGGCGGCGCTTCTCATCAAGGGCGCTCTCGAGAGGGCAGGCCTGGAATTCGTCGCGGCTTCGCGCGACTCCGCCGGCGTCAAGAAAATCTCCGATTTCGACTGCGACCTTGTCCTGTGGGACCTCGAGGACTCGAATCCCAACGAGCCGACTCCCGTAGCGCAGCTCAGAAAGGCGGGCCTTGAGAACATGCCGGTTACGGTCGTGGTGTCGAAAGACCAGGAGGAAGCGGCGGCAAAGAGCCTCGCGGAAGGCGCGGCGGACTTCCTTTACAAACCCCTCGAAAAAGACCCCCTGCCGCGGATCCTGACAGCACTAAGCACCGGGCAGAGGCAAAGGCGCATCGCATGGTCCAACCGGGTCATCGAGGACACGGGCAGGCAGATCCGGGGGATACTCGCCAACATGTCGGACCCCGCATACGTTGTAAACCCGGAATACCAGATTCTTTACATGAACAGGGCTGCCGAGGAGATATTCGGCGAGGGGCTGCGCGGCGGTACCTGCTACCACGTTTTCCACGACAGGGAGGAACCGTGCGAGGTCTGTGCGAAGGGGCGGGGACCCTCACGGTGGCGCGCGGTTCTGAAGAACGGGAAGAGCTACAGGTTTATGTCCGCGGAGATAAGGAACTCGGCCGGGGAGTTAGAAAGGCTGGCGGTCGCCACCGATGTCACGGTGGACGAGGAGGTCAGGAAGATCTACAAGACCTTCATAAGCAACGTCAGCCATGACCTGAGGACGCCGCTCGCGGCCATCGACCAGTACGTCGATATCCTGCAGGACGGCCTTGTGGGGGATCTGAACGAGGAGCAGCGAAGATACGTCGATGTCATCAAGAGGAGCAGTTTCCGACTGCGGAACCTCATCGAGAACCTGATCGACGCCAACAAGATCCTTTCAGGCCACCTCAAGCTCAAGATGGAAAAGGCCGGCATAGGGAAGATCCTCGAGATTGTGCTCGGGCACCTGAGGGCTCAGGCCGAGGACAAGGGACTGGAGCTAAAGGTCACCATCCCCGATAACGTGCCTCCCGTGTACGCTGACAAGGCACTGGTTGCGCAGGTGATCGCGAATATCGCGGGCAACAGTATCAAGTTCACCGAGCAGGGTACGGTCCAGGTAAGGGCCGGGTACATCCCGAGGGACGAGGGAAGGATAATCATCTCTGTGGAGGACACCGGTATCGGTATTCCAAAGGAGGACCTCGGGAATATTTTTGAGCTTTTCTACCGTGTGGAGGGAGACAAGGTCTACGTCGAGGAAGGGGCCGGGCTGGGCCTTTCCATCTCACGCGAGATCGTACGGGCCCACGGGGGCACACTTTGGGCTGAAAGCCTCGAGGGCATGGGAAGCGCCTTCCACTTCACGCTCCCCGTGCACAAGGACGAGTCCGGCGCTCATTGACACTCATGCTTAAGGCAAGGAGGCGATTGTGGCCGAGAAACTGATTCTGGTCGCGGATGACGACAGGGACCTGGTCACCGCCCTTTCCATAAGGCTGCGCGCGGCCGGCTACGAGGTCATCGGGGCCCACGATGGAGACGAGGCCTGCGAGGTGGCCCACGAACAGAAGCCCGACCTCGTCATAATGGACATAAGGATGCCCGCCGGGGGTGGGTTCGATTCGACGGACCGTTTGAAGCACTCGCTCTCCACCCGGAACATACCGGTGATATTCCTGACCGCATTCGACGACGAGGACATGAGGGAGCAGGCGCGGTCACTCGGGTGCGCCGGCTACTTCCGCAAACCTTTCGACGATGCCGAGTTCATGGAGAGCATAAGAACGGTGCTCGGCTCCTAGTCCTGTTGCTCTCCGCTCAGTAGTTGCTCATGTACCCTATCGAGTCGTGCCCCCCGCCCTTGTCGCTCCAGTACATGGCCCGCTCCGCCACCACCGGGAAATTCCCGACAACGCGTATCGAGACGTCCGTCGGGCCGACGTTTGAGGCGGCGAGATCGGAGTTCACATTTACGGTGAAGCGGGTGTTCGGCTCCATCGCGATCCGCGCCGCCGGCTCTATGCCGTTAGGCGTCATGTAGGTGACCTGGACATCGTTCACCTCGTTGTTGGGGTTGCTTATGAGCACGTAGGTGTCGAATCCGTAGTTCGTGCATCCCTCTGCCAGATAGTTGTTATAGGTGGCCTTCGTCACGCCGATGGTGTCGTGCCCGGCTTTACCGGTCCCGTTGTCCCAGTACGTCGACCGCTCGCAGGTGATGGGTGAGGTAGCGGTGACGCTGGTGGAGAAGTCCTGCGAGCCTATCTCGTCGCGCGTGTTGATTGTGTATCGCGAGCCCGCCGCTACAGTGAAAGGCTTCATGGGTATCGGTCCGGCTGTTGTGAGGAAGCTCACCGACACGGTGGTCGGGACGGTAAGAGGGTTCTGGACGAGTATGAAGGTGTCGAAACCCCAGTTCGTACTCCCCTCGGCGAGGAACCA
>JAENXM010000281.1 GCA_016649525.1 Actinomycetota bacterium | reverse complement strand
TCCTTCATCGTCTCGGCGGCCAGAACCAGTTCAGCCAGGTAGTACTCGCCCTCCTCGAACCTGCGCCCGACCTCGCTCATCCCGTCGCGCATCCCGCCTTCGATTATGTCCTGTCTGGAGGCTCCGCCCGCGACAGCCTCTTTCACCAGACCAGCGATGTTGTCCAGGTCCAGGTCCACTATCGCCTGCCTGACTTTCTCAACCTGCTTGTTGCCTGCCACCGGCCCACCTCCCGTGGTCATTCCATCCGCAGCCGGTACTCAATTCTATATGTGGAAGCAATTATAAGCCATCCAGGAAGCCCGCCGCATTCTATTTCCCGGCGCCGCCCGTCATCTCCCTGTAGAGGCCGATCACCATGCCGTCGAGGATGTCCTTTTCGCTTACAAGGATCTCCTCGAGACCCGCAAGGTCCATGATGACCCTGAGCACGGCCGCGCCGCCAACGATGATATCCGCGCGGCCCGGCTCGATACCCATCATGCGCTTGCGCTCCTCGACATCGACCGATGCGAGCTTCACGAACAGCTCCTCCACCTCGGCCCGTGAAAGACTCGAGTGATGGATACGGTCGGTATCGTACTCCTCGAGACCCTGCTTGATCGCGGAAAGAGTCGTGACCGTCCCGGCAAGGCCGATGGCAGGCGAGGCCCCCTGTGGGACTATCTCGCTTATCACCGGCTTTATCTGCCCGACGATATACGACTCCATCCTCCCGACCGCGACGGGTGAAGGGGGGTCCATCGTGAGGAAGCGTTCACTCATCCTGACACAGCCGATGTCCACGCTGCGCACCGTTATTCCCTGACGGTTGCCTACGATTATCTCGGTGCTGCCGCCCCCGATGTCAAAGACCAGTACGAGTCCGGCTTCATCCAATCCCTCCCAGTCGATGTCCGACACCGCTCCGATGAAGCTGACCCTCGCCTCCTCCGGGCCGGAGAGAATCTCTGTCCTCTGCCCCAGGATACCCGCGGCAAGGTCGAGAAAACCATCCCTGTTCCCGCAGTCCCTCAGAGCACTCGTCGCGGCGGCGGTGAGCCCGGCTGGCTCCAGAGCGTCCATGGCGGACCTGTAGTCACGCAGGGCCACTGCGGTTCGCTCGATTCCAGCCGCCGAGAGTAAATGGGTCTCGTCGACTCCCTCTCCAAGCCGCGTTATGACCATGCGGCGGTCAAGGGTCCTCGTCCTATCACCATCACACTCCGCCACCAGCAGGCGGATCGAGTTCGTCCCGATGTCAATCGAGGCAAGCCGCAGGCTTTTTCTCACACCAGATCCCCGTCCCCTTCTCGAGCGCATCAAGACACCACCCCCCCACCTGGCCGCGCCCGCTCGCCAGCCTGAAGGCAAGGTGCGCGTGGAGGCACTTCACCGCGCCCCCGGCACCTCCTGCTACACCCTTCTCACCGACCTTGTCCGCAAGCTCGCGCCCCCAGGCATTCCTCAATACCCGCCCGGTGACATCCGCGAACTCCGCCTCTTCTTCCATGAACCGCCCGCGGGCCGGGTCGTCCGACTCGAGCATCCTCTCGAAATACCGCGCAAGACCTTCGCCTTCAAGCCTCCCCGCCTCCCTCGCCATGTAGGGGCAGGAAAGCCACAGAAGGGGAGGGAAGGGCCCGACCGGCAGTTCTGTCGGCACTGTGAGGATAACCGCCGGCAGCCCCTGAGGGCACCGTCTGGCGATAAACACACTGCCGGCCGGAGGCCGCGCGATCTGTCTGCTCAGAACCTCCAGATCCTCCCGCGAAGGCTCCTCGAGGCTTGCGAACATCTCGCAAGCCGCTGCGGGTAGCTCCCCGGGTCTCACTGAAAAACGAAATTCATCTCCGAGATTCTCCACGTGTCGCCCTCTTTCGCGAAAGCGGCCTCGACCCGGCTCCGCCCGCCGGTGCTGTACTCGATGTAGCCGCCCGCGGTAGCGGCCGTCCCGTTCACTTCGTAAGTGGGGAACATGTAGCCGGATATGTCCCGGAAAAGGAGGCTGTTGCTTTTCGCGTTCGCGATGAAACCGTCGAGCGAGACCACCGACTTCAGGCCCGCCGAGAGGCAGTCATACGCCTGACGGTAAGACCCCTTCCTGGTCGCCTCGAGGTGCTCCTGGATGACGATGCTGGGATTGAAGGGATCGGGCAGGTCACTCGAGCCGGCTTTGAAGAGGCTGCCGAGATCTACCGAAGGGCCCGGGGTGTACCTGGAGGTCTTGAAAGCGAAGTTGTAGACGAGAAACCCGGTCGCGATGGCGATGACGACGATTCCCGCCAGGAGTACCCGCGCGTAGAAACGCCTGTCGTATCTCCTTGGTTCAGCTGCCTCGGTGACGGGACGAGGTCGCCTGCGGGGTCCGGGCTCATTCCCAGAAGGATTCCCTGTCCCCCTTCTGATCCTTTCCCTTTTTATCTATCTCATCCTCGAAGAAAAATGAGTGAAGCTCTTCCTGCGTTCCGATCTGCCTTCCCGGGGGTT
>JAENXM010000237.1 GCA_016649525.1 Actinomycetota bacterium | reverse complement strand
GGCATAAGGATATGCCAGGCCAATCTCGGCGCAAAGGTCCACGCAGCGAAGGACCCGGCTTTCACGCTGGGGCCGATGTACCTGCACGTCCTCTCGACCATTTTCCGGTCGATGACGAAGTATCAGGAATACTGGACGAAGGTAAGCACCTTCGAGGATGTGAAGGTGAAGGGGACTGCTCTGTCCTGGGAACCCGAGCCGATACCGATCAGCGTGACCAGGCTGGTTGAGGAATTCAACATGGGAATGACGCACTTCTCCTCACTTTACAAGGAGATACTGAGCGAGGAAAGCTACGGCCGCCTTTCACAAATAGCGAGGTCTAAGGTATGCGTGCCCGAAGGGTACTGTGATTTCTTCATCCCGGCGGACCTCTGGGCCAGGATCGTCTACGATCTCGCGGTGATATTTAATTGCTGGAAGGGAAATACCCACAAGTTGATCGACCTTTCCTCGCCCCTCTATTTCGGGAAGGTAGCCTCCCTGGCGAACCGCACGATAGACCTCGACTACGATGAGACCGAGAAGGTGATCGGGGATTACATGCGGGCGTTCGAGAACGAGAAGGTCTACCTGGTCAACCGCTGGAAAGAGATGGAAGCCGGTAAGGTCTGCATTATGTAGTTCAGGGGCTCGCGGACATCCGCAGGTTAGCCTCGATGTTCAGGGGCGGGAGGTCCTCCGGGTCCACCGGCAAGTCCACCACTACCGGACCATCCTCCGGGATAACCTCATCGAGAACATCATCGATCTGCCCGTCTTTCTCCAGGCGGTAACCGGCCGCTCCGAAACATCTTGCAAGTTCGGCAAAGTCCGGGTTGCCGTGCTCTGTCCCGCAGATACGACCCTGGAACTGAAGTCTCTGACGGATGTTCAACACGCGGTACTGACAGTCGTTCAGTACGAACACCTTGATGCCGATCCCCTCTCGAACCGCGGTCTCGAGGTCCTGGACGGTCATCATGAAATCACCGTCGCCCAGGATGGCGACCGCTGTCCTCTCAGGGAACACAAGCTTTGCTGCCATGGAGGCCGCAAGCCCGAAGCCCATCGATCCGAAGTTGACGGTTGAAAGGAAGGTGAGCGGATGGTTGCAGGGCATGAAAGCCATCGGGAAAAGAAGGTGCATCCCGGCGCCGACGCTCACTATCGTATCGTCGGGGACCTTGCCTGATAGAGCTTTCATGATTCGTCCAGCCGGGGGATATTCGCCTTCGCGGGCAAGAGAGGCCTCCTTCATGCTTTCCCAGAGCGACCTCACTTCGACCAGCGCGGTGTCCCACGAGGCGCGTTCCTGTGACCTCAAGTCACCGAGTACCTCCAGGGCCTTACCCAGGAACTCCTTTACGTCGCAGAGGACGAGCTTGCAGGGGGGAGCCTGTGGCGAGATGGATCCTTCCGAGATGTTTACAACTGTGATCTTGTCGGTAATGATGGGCACGGTATACTCGTATGTAGTCATATCGCTTAAACCCGCCCCGAGGCAGAGTAACGCGGTCGCCTTCTCGAGGGCTTTATCCGCAACTGCGTTGCCCCCGCCGAAACCGACCCTTCCGAGAGAGAGCGGATGCGATTCCGGCATCGTCCCCCGCCCGTTTCCAGTCGTTACTACGGGAACGGAAAGCGCTTCAGCAAGGCGCAGGAGCAGGTCGTCAGAGCCCGAATAAGCCACCCCGCCGCCGGATAGCAGCAGTGGAAGCTCGGCGGACTTCAACATCTCTAACGCCTCTTCGACGTCTTCGGTCTTTACAGGTGGAGGGGGCTCCGCAGCGAGCTCCACGCCTCCGAGTTCGACCTCGGCGGTCTCGAGCCAGACGTCCTCGGGGACTTCGATCAATGCTGGGCCTCGCGCGCCGCTCATCGCGTCGCGGTATGCCGAGGAGAAGATCTCCGGAATATCGGATGCCCGTTCCACCAGGTAAGTGCCCTTGCACAATGGAGCAAAGATACGCCTGTGGTCCAGCTCGAGCATGCCGTCGCTTCTCGCAAGGCGTCTTTTGACGGTCCCGGTGATGATAAGCATCGGTGAACAGTCCTTGTACGCGTTGCCCGCCGATATCATGGCGTTGAGTGCACCGGGACCCGAGTGTACGAGCACGACCCCCGGCCTTCCCGTCAGCCTGCCCTCCGCGTCGGCCAGGCTGGCGGCTACCTGTTCGTGCCTGCACGAGATGTAACGTACCCTGTCCTTGACCTCGTAGAGCGCGTCCACGAAGGCGACGTTCGATGTGCCGATTATCCCGTAGACCCTGGACGTTCCCATCTTGATGAGAGCCCGGGCGAGCGCCTGGCCGCCGGTCATCTGTTCAGACACTTTAATCCCACTGTATTGCTCACCTGCTATCCTTCAAAGCGGGGCTCTACCCCGTTTACGATGTTCAGTGGCGTTTTACCTCTGAAAACATCCGCCACGTTGTTCAGCGACAGGTCGATGATGCGCAGCCTCGACTCGTTGGTGGCGCCGGCAGTGTGTGATGTGAGTATCGTGTAAGGGGCGTTGAGGAGAGGGTTATCGGCCGTGAT
This sequence comes from Actinomycetota bacterium, assembly GCA_016649525.1. Taxonomy (GTDB): domain Bacteria; phylum Actinomycetota; class Geothermincolia; order Fen-727; family Anoxymicrobiaceae; genus JAENXM01. The sequence goes on along the minus strand of JAENXM010000237.1, from coordinate 590 downwards.
AGGCTCTTTCGAGAAGACATCGATCCCCGCGCCTCCCAGCCTGCCCTCATTCAATGCTTCTGCGAGGGCCGCTTCGTCAACGACCTGACCGCGGGAAGTATTGATCAGGATGGCCCCGGGCTTCATGCTGGCGATTCGTTCCGCGCTCATCATGTTATCGGTCTCAGGGGTAAGGGGTACGTGGAGCGTTACGATATCGGAATCGGAGATGAGGTCACCAAGGGGGCTGAAAGTAAGTCCGAGTTCCTCCTCCTCCCCGGGCGTAAGGGGGACGGCGTCAAAGTAGAGCATACTGCAGCCGAAAGCCCTCGCCCGCCAGGCGACCTCTCTGCCGATCTGGCCTGCACCGATGATCCCCAGCGTCTTCTGGTACAGCTCGAAGACACCGTAGTTCGCCATCTCGTCCTGGACCCAGTGGACATTCCTGGTCTTTTCGTGACAGAGCATCAGTTTCTTGAGGCAGGCGAGTATCACCATTATTGTGTGCTCGGCAACAGTGATAGAGTTCGCGCCGGCGGCGTTCGCGACGGGAATGCCATGTTTCGCGGCTTTATCGACATCGATGTGCTGGTAACCGGTAGAGGGCTGCT
>JAENXM010000388.1 GCA_016649525.1 Actinomycetota bacterium | reverse complement strand
GAGGCCCTTTCGAGGATGTCCTTCAGCGTCCTGCAGGCGGTTTTCAAGAGGCTCGACAGTGACGGCAAGGTCGCGCTCAAGAGCGAGTTCGAAACCGTATACAATACGATAAAGCGGAAAGGCGGCAAGTATCTGGTGGAGGAGACCGAGATACAGGTTGTCGAGCGCCCTCCCATGGTGACGATATCGGACTATCTGGAGCGCGGCAAACAGGGTGGGTCAAGTGGAAGAGGAAAGGTCGGGTAGAGCGACGTCTTACAGAGAGGACCTGGGGGCCGTCTACAAGTTCCTCCGGTCGCCCCTCGACGGCAAGTACCCGCGCCCCATGAGCAACGCGGGGGACTGGCTGGCGGCTGTCGGCATAGTGCTTTTCATCGTAGCGGTCTTCGTCCTGCCGTGGATGAGGCTCAGGGTGGATGTATTCGGGAGCAGTGTCTACAGCGAGAATTTCGGTCTCTTCGTGAGCCCGTGGGCCTGGGGGATGGTCGCCGTTCTGGTCATAACGGTGGCCGGGCTCTGGTTCGTACAGACGCGCGGCGCGGTTATCCTCGGGGCCGGCATATACTGCCTGGTGTTCAACATCATCTTCTACATAGGGGCCTGGCAGAAGGTCAATGCCATCATAGGCGACGTCGTGGCGCTCGTCCGGGGCGTGCCGTACTTCGGGGGGCTTCTGGGCGAGGTCGTCACCGAGGTTTCAAAGCGTATCCTGCACGTCAACGTCTCTGCCGGATACTACCTGTTCATCCCCGCGGGGATCCTCCTTGCCGCCGGCGGTGGGGTGCGGCTTCTGGCTTCACGGGGAGCGGGCGATGACGAGTAACAAGGCACCTGGCGGCGATTACATCGAAGAGGTTGCGGAGAGGAGGAGTATCAAAGGCAACCTCGGGTGGCTGCGGGAGAACCTGTTGCCGGTGCGCGTGATCTATACGGACATCGACGGCACCATGGTCGGCCCGCTCGGCTGCTTTTTCCGGGATAGCGAATACAACCTTACGCTCCGCCCGGCGCGGGCGCTCCTCGCGGCACACTCCCGCAACATTGACGTGATGCTCGTGTCGGGAAGGCACAAGTCACAGCTAAGGGAATCCTCTCGCCTCCTCGGCTGCAG
>JAENXM010000126.1 GCA_016649525.1 Actinomycetota bacterium | reverse complement strand
TCGTAATCGGTCGCGATATCGACCGCGAACGCCTCGTGCTCGAGCCCTTTCTTGATTGCCCTGGCTATTTTGCGGTCATCCTCGATTATCAGAATCCTCATATCTACCCGTTTCTCACCGAAGGGCCGCAGGTGAAGCGATTATTCCTCTGCCCTCCTACCTGGATACCATGATATGACAACTATACCAATATGAAGAGTCCGTGCTTCAGCTCGAATGGGGAAACGGGAATTGCGGACTCCCCGCCGGCCATCGAGGTGAGACAACGCCGCCGTGCTTGTACTCTGGATTCATATCCTGACCGGGGGCGGCGTTGTCTTCCTCGTCCTCTGAAAAAGCCGACGAAGTGCAGATGAGACCTGTAAGATCCCGACTGACTACGCAGGCAACCCTTACGGCCCCTGCCCGGGTGCCGGTACAGGTTGCGTCTGCTCCGGGGTAGTGGGCTGTGCCTGAGGGTTCTGAGTGGCTGAGTTCTCCGGTTGCCGGGGAGACTTATCACGCCTCCAACCGTCCCCTCTTCGTTGCATCGGACCCTTGTCCCAGCCGCCGGGTCTCTCGAACCTCTCGTGCCCGCACCGGTGGCCTACGCCTACTGTCACAGCAAGCGAAACCGTCGCAGCAAGCAGGAGAACCGCCACGCATGAGATAGCGATCAGGGCAATGAGTGTCCAGTTTCGCTTCTCGGGCGGTCTCTTCTGAGATGCCCCTTCGTCCGGCGTCTCCTCGGGCTTCGTGTCGCCCGTAACCGTCGAGTCCATAATCGACCTCCTCTTTCCAACCATAGGCACGACTTCGGCTTTTTACTTTAGGACGGAAATCTGAGAAAACCCTGAGAGCGGCGCCCGGGACTACTCCCTGCCCAGCAGCTTGTCGATCTGCCTTACCCCGCCGAGAAAGATGTTGCGGGCTATGAAGCTCTTCTCTTCGTCCGCAATGCGGTTCAGACATTCGGCCTTGAATTCCAGGGCGTCGGTCCTCGGCTCGACGCCCCCGTCAAGGACGAAGTCCACCAGGTGAAGCGCGAGCTGCGTCTTTCCCTCCCGGGCCAGGGCTCTTGCCCTGTTGAGAACTCTGTCGGGGCTGCCGATGAGCTTCAATACCTCCTCCGCAATCTCGCTACCGGTGGAGGGAAAGAGGTGTGAAGCATTGCCGTCAAACCAGCCGTGGTACTGTCGCAGGAGTGCCTGGACGATGAAATACGGGTGGCCGTAGATCGGAGCGAGGTAGGGGCTTTCCGCGAATTCCTCAGGCCAATCGAAGGAGAGAAGTATCTCCTCCTGCCACTTCCCCTCGTTCAGCATCGCAACCACCTGGCCGTCGAGAAACCTCAGGGCCCTCGCAACCGTCAGGCATGCGTCCTTAACCTTTTCAGCGCCCGCGATGGCGGCGCCGTGGCCGGGAAGCATAAGTCCCGGGGAGATGTCTGCGACTGCCTCGAGGGCTTCCGCCCACTCGAGCGCGTAACGCTGTACCTTGAACGGGTTGCCGACGTTGGGGCAGGACCACACCCACAAATCGGACACGCAGACGGTATCGAGCCCGGGGGCCCACATCCACGTGGCGTCGTCGGTCTCCCCCCTGGCGTGCCTCAGTTCGAAGGCAGTCTCGTCAACCGTGAAGCTCATCTCATCGCGGAAGGTCTCGTCGGGGTATATATATGTCCTCGAAAACGCGGGGAAGTTCTCAGGAATCCCGAACTGGATGCGGTTTATGTGCTCGTGGTAGGGTAGCATCTCCTGATACCGGTCGAACCTCTTGACGACATTCTCGTGAGCCAGGATGACGGGGCGCGGGTGGCCGCGCGCTTCCGCATCCGCGAGAATCGCCTGGGTCCCGAAGGCGTGGTCGGCGTGCCCGTGGCCATAGACGATATACCGCACAGGTTTTTCGGTGATGGCCCTGAGCTCCTCCACGATGCGCGGCCCGTTGATCTCCAGCCCGACGTCGAACAAAATGACCCCGTTTTCGGTCTCCACGATGCAGGTGTTCGCGAACAGCCGGAGCATGTGTACCCCGTTTTCGAAGTGCTCTGTGCCGCCCTGCATGAAGAACGGTGTCACGCTACCGAGACCGGTGTCATCTGACATCGCTGACTCCCCCTTGATCCGGTTCCCAAGTGTCAAAATATTTCTGCGGTTCTCACTTCGCGCTCCTAAAAAGCGCCTAGATACCCTCTAATCTACTACATCGCTCCCGGTTACTGTACCCCGGCTTACAGCGGCTGCAGAAAAGGCCACCATGCACCGCTCCGGCCCGATCCGCAAGCATCCGGGTTCGGAAACATATAGAATTGCACCAAGCCGCCGAAACGGATGGATCCTTGAACACCTCCATCGAAGTAAACGGACTAACGAAATACTACGGGCAGCTCCTGGCGGTCGACCGTGTCTCTTTCGAGGTCGAGACAGGAGAGATCTTCGGCTTCCTCGGTCCCAACGGCGCGGGCAAGACCACGACCCTCCGCATGCTCACCAACCTGACCCGCCCGAGCGAAGGCAGCGCTCTCATCCTTGGAATGGACACCGTCCGTGACTCGCTCAGGATCAAGTCGGTCGTCGGGATCGTCCCCGAGGCCTCGAACGTCTTCAACGAGTTGACCACAGTCTCCAACCTTACCTTCACGGGCGCCCTTTACGGGATGCGCCGCGGCCAGAGGGCCGGCCGCGCCGCAGAGCTCACGGGCCTCTTCGACCTCGAGGCTCACAGGAACAGGAAGGCCGCCGAGTTGAGCCTCGGTTTAAAACGCCGGCTGACCATCGCGATGTCGCTGATGCACCGGCCGAGTGTCGTTTTCCTGGACGAGCCGACCTCCGGGCTCGACGTCGAGAGCTCCCGGCTCATACGTGACATCGTACGGGACCTTCACAGGAACGGGGTCACCGTATTCATAACCACCCACAACATGGAAGAGGCCAACCAGCTCTGCCACCGCATCGCCGTCATCGACCACGGCAACCTGATAGCGGTGGACACCCCGGAGCGGTTGAAGCAGGCCGCGACGGAGGCGCAGGCGGTGGAGGTAGCCTTCGACCGCAACCTGGACCCGGGAGAAGAGGAGGCCCTTTCGCGTCTTCCCTGCGTGAGCGAACTCCGCGCCCTCGGCGACAAGTACCGCCTCATCGCCTCCGACCCGCCGTGCGTCCTGGAAGCGATATACCCGTTCATGAACGAGCGAGGCCTCAAGCCTGTTTCCCTGAACACCTTCGGGCCGTCGCTCGAGGACGTGTTCGTTAAGCTGACCGGCAAGGGGAAGGAGCAGCCCGCAAATGAATGACACCGCCGCCGAGGCCGGGAGGCTCGCAGTCTGGGTCGGGCTGCGCAAGGCCTGGGCCGTCTCCAGCAAGGACATGAGGATCTACTACTTCCAGCCGGCGGTCCTAATATTCGGGCTCGTTTTCCCGGTGGCGATATTCTTCGCCTTCATGATCGGGCGGGACGTGGATGCGGTAAGCCTGTTCCCCGGCCTCATCGCCCTGACGCTGTTCTTCTCCACGACCACGGTGGCGCCGTTCAGCGTGCCCTGGGAGAAAATGAACCGGACCTTCGAACGGCTCCTTTTCGCGCCGCTCTCGATGTCCGAGGCCGTGCTGGGAAAGGTCATTTCGGCGTTCCTGTTCGGGCTGGTGGTATCCATCTTCCCGCTGCTGATAGGCATCATATTCTTCGGCTCCAGCATCGAGGACTGGGCCGCGCTGGTCCTGGGCCTGTTCCTGGGCAGCCTGTGCATGGCGACCATGGGAATGCTGGTCTCGACGGTCAGGGCGGATACTCCCCCCAAGGTGATGATGGTCCTCAACGTCGTGCGCCTGCCGCTGATGTTCATGAGCGGCATCTTCATAGCGATACCTACCCTTCCTTACTACGGCCGGGTGATCGCCTGGTTCAGTCCGGTCTCCTACTGCACGGACCTGTTCTACCGGGGGTTGGGCTTCCGCGATTACTTCGGGTTGCTGACCAGCGTCCTGATGCTTATCGCTTTTACAGCGGCGATGTTCTTTGCAAGCGTTCTGCGGATGCGGGCGTGGAACCGCTAGGTTATATGACATATAGTAGACCTATTCGCCGCCGCGGCGAACACTATATACCCGGGCAGCGCAACCACAGTCAATCAGTGACGGCCCGCTATCAGGGGAGGGGGATGAAGTGAGCGATAAATACATCCTGGTGAACGATGTCGGCACCACGGGGACAAGGGCGATCGTATACGACCGCGAGGCCAACGTCATCTCCGAGGTATATTCAGAGTTACAACAGATATTCCCGAAACCAGGTTGGACCGAGCAGGACCCCCTTGACATCTACGACAAGTGCGTGGAGGTGACAAGGGAGGCGCTCGAGAGCGCCGGCGTCGGGCCCGGGGACATAGCCGCCATGGGAATAGCCACCCAGAGGGCAACAAGCATGCTCTGGGACAGGAATACGGGTGAGCCCGTCTACAACGCCATAACCTGGCAGGATACCAGGATGTCCGATGCATGCGAAAAGATTAACCGCAGTTTTCTCTTCAAGCTGCTGCACGTGGTCGGCGGCGGATATCAGCGGTTAGCAGCCTTGAGCAAGGGCCTGAAGAAGAATTCTATGGGAAAGCTGTTGATCACCGCCGCTCATTTTACCGTGACGCCGGCCATGTCATCGGCTCACGCAAGGTGGGTGCTCGACAACGTAGAGGGAGCCAGGGAGAAGGCGGGGGCGGGCGACCTCCTTTTCGGGACCGTCGATACCTGGCTGCTATGGAAGTACACAAAAGGAAAGATGCACGCCACCGATTACTCCAACATCAGCGCCACCGGCATGTACGATCCTTTCGGGATGAGATGGAGCTCGCTGCTGCTGAAGCCGTTCGGGCTTCCCGGCGACCTGGTGCTGCCCGAGATAAGAGAGACCAGCGGGGACTTCGGGGCCACCGACATCTTCGGCGGTTCTATACCGATAAGGTCCGTGGTGGCCGACCAGCAGGCCGCCCTCTTCGGCGAGGCCTGCTTTGAGGCCGGAAGGGTGAAATGCACCAACGGGACCGGGACCTTCATAGACATGAATACCGGCGATGCGCCTATGGCTTCTATCAACCAGTTGACGCCCATGATAGCCTGGAAGATGGAGGGAAAGACCACGTATATGATGGAGGGATTCATCTCCAGCGCGGGCTCTTCCATACAGTTCCTCAGAGATAACCTCGAGATAATAAAGGACGCCGCGGAGTCGGAGGAGTGCTCGTTCCGCTGCGATGACACGGGCGGTGCATACGTGGTGCCCGCTTTTACCGGCCTTTCAGCTCCATACTGGGACCCGTACGCAAGGGGCACGGTTATAGGGCTTACCCGCGCGACTACCAAAGACCAGGTCGTGCGGGCCACGCTGGAGTCGATAGCATACCAATGTAAAGACGTGGTAGCGGCCATGGAAAAGGACACCGGGATAAAGGTGAGG
>JAENXM010000335.1 GCA_016649525.1 Actinomycetota bacterium | reverse complement strand
TCCTTTCCCGTCTCGAGGCACCCCTGGGTAAGCATAGAGTTTATCGGGGTCGGACGGTGGACCCGGTAGACCTTCTCCAGCCAGCCGATGACCCTGGCCATCTCGTCCACGCCGTCGCGTACCTGGGCGCGGAACGCCTCCACGACGTCCTCGAAGCTCTTCATCCGGCTGACGGGCGGAGTCGGCGCCCCCGTCCGCGAGCGTCGCTCGCTCCTGCCCGGCTTCGGAAAGCGCCTGCCCTCGTTGAGGGCGAGCTCCAGGCAGAGAGGCAGGTTGAAAAGCGCGGCGTCGGAGGAGTTATAGGTGCGGCCCTGGCTCGCCATCTCCACGCAGCCGATGATCGCGTAGTCGCGTGCGTGCTCCCTGCTGATGCCCGCCGTCTCGAGCGCCTCGACGACGGCGGTATCACTGAACAGGGAAGGCCTGCTGGTCCCGAGCTGCAGGACCTCGACCGCCTTCTCCATCAGCCACGGCGGCGAGCCGGGGTGTATCCGCGCGTGAAGGGCGGGCTCCCGGGTGAGGATCTGGGCGTAGGAATCGAGGATGAGGGCGGACAGCTCGTTGGTGACGTCGTTGCCTGACGCGTCGGTCCCCCCGACCGTTATCGCCTGTGCCACGCCGTTCCCGCTGAAGAATCTGTCTATGCGCTCGGAGTAGAGGGGCATGGTCTCGCACGTCTTGAGCCCGAAGGCCGCGAGGAGTTCGGCCGCGAATGCGCGCGTGAGCCTGCTGGCCTCGAGGTCCGTCCGGTACAGGGGGTAGAGTATCTGGTCGAGACGCCCGAAGGACATGCCCTGCTCGAAGTCCTCCAGGTTGAACGCGACGTGCACCAGCCATATCGACTGGAGCGCCTCGTGGAAGGTGCGGGCGGGTTCGTAGGGAACGCGCCTGCACATCTCGGCCGCGGCGAGCAACTCGGCCTTCCTTTCCGGGGTCACGCCCGGCCGGGCCGCCTGCCGCTCGGCCTCGTCGGCGAGGTTGGCCGCCATGCGCCTGATCCCGTCCACGGTTATCCTTACCGAGCGGAAGAACGCCCGCCTGTCCTCATCCAGCTGCGTACCGTCTGCGAGCGTACCGGTCTCGAGCCGGAGCGCCGCCTCGTCGTCGGCGCCCTTCAGGCCCCGGGAAACGACCGCGTGGTAGTCGGGACACTGGTGCCCGATGCCGGCCTCCTCGGTGATGAAGTAGCGCTTGGCCATGAAGAAATCAAGAAAGTGCCGGAAGCGACCGGGCCGCAGGAGCGCTTTTGCCCCGACGCTCCGGAACATGTTGCGCAGGCCGATGGCGACCAGGCTCACCCTCTCGCCCGGGGGCATCTCTATGACGGTGGCCTTTTTCTCCAGGCGCAGCACGTCCTCGAGTATGTTTACCGAACCGCCCTCGATGTAGTAGTTGGCCGCGACCCTCTTCGAGGTCATGTTGCCGATGATAAGCTCGCCGGGGTAGATGCGCGGGCGGCGGTGTGAGAACAGGTAGGCGAGCGCCATGGCCCTGCGAACGAGCGGATGTTCCCCTCTGGCATCACGCCCCTCCTGTGATCTCCTGAACTCCCCGAGCAGTCGAGGGCGCTCCAGGCAGATTGAATAGGGGGTACCGAGGAGCTCGGCCCGTATGGCGGCGATGCGGCCTGAGGGCCGGGTGAGGTCTTCCGTCATGTCCTGTGTCGAGATAGACATTCCAGCCCAAGCCTCCGGGTTCAGCCTTCTCCGCGGGGACGCTCGACCCGCGTGTCATGAGAAGAAGGTGGCAGTCATTTCACCAAATGGTCTCCCTGCACGGTAATCTTACCACGTTCAGATCCCGGCCTTTGCGTTTTTAGGCGGGCCTCTCAGGCCCGCTGCAGACCCGGCCTAAGAGGCCGGGCTAAAGACGGTGGAGCGGGTCTCTCAGG
>JAENXM010000128.1 GCA_016649525.1 Actinomycetota bacterium | reverse complement strand
TGCAGCTTCGTCTACGTCCTCAAGCACGAGATAGTTCAACCACATCGCTCGGCGTGCTGGCGCTGTACTGGCAGTAAAGCCTAGCGTACTCAGTTCTTCTATCACTTCTTCCTTGATTTTTTCCTTGCCTTTCATATAAAATTCCTCCTGCAATGGTCGCAGCGCCAGATCCCGTCCGAGTACATTTCCATCGGCTTTCCGCAGTCCGGGCATTCCTTGGTTTCTGCCATCCGTATCAACTCTTTGGTTTTCATATAACCACCATGTACTGGCACTCCGGGCATACCCAGACTGCCACGCGCGTCTTCCTGTAGGCGCGCGTGCGGACCGCATAGCCCATGAAGACCGTGCGCGGGATCTCTTCGCCGCGCTTTGGCTTGCACCTCTGGCACTTGCGCCCCTTGCGCCGCATCAGGTTTGTCAACTTTCCCACCTCTCCATCATTGCCTGCACGTGCCTGTGCATCACTACCATCCCTGCAGGCAGGCCGAAGACTATGACCATCCAGTACTCGAACTCGGCTTCGCCCACCGAGTCTATGTCGACCAGGCACTGCTTGTCCGGGGACGAGTACGCGAGCATGAACGTCATCGTGAACATAACCCAAGCTGTGAACAGCGCGGACGTGCCGTAGATGTCGATCGCGTCACTCGCGCGGCGCTTCCACGTCTTCTTCCTTGAACGTCTTAAGATCGTGTTGGATATACACTGCGTTCTCGCTAAGTATTCTATTGACCTCATCCTTCATCTTCTCCTTAATGCCGTATACTGAGTATACTGATGTACGGCTGTGCTTTACCCACCCAAGGGCTTTGAACTTGCGCAGCACATAGCTTGTATGCGCCTGGCTAACGCCTGATTGCATCGAAATGCTGAACGGATTGGCTCGTTTCGCCTGGTGGTTCCATCCTACCAGAACTTTCAATATCTTATATTCACTTACTGTCATCATGGTTGTCATTTAGTTCCCTCCTTTAATACTCCTCATCATTATAATGAGGTGCTGGAAGATATATACCCTATAAAAAATAATAAAAAATATTTTTAATATCTATATAATATCTCCACCTCATTATGATTATTAGTATTATTTGTTGGAATGTTCATAGTTAATCCTCTGTAATCTTCATAATTAAAAAAAGGCGGCGTCATTTCGGCACCACCTCGATCCCGTCAACGAGCTCTCCCTGGAACATCCGCTTCGTCAGCTGTATCTCCAGCTGTTTTCCGACCCATTCCTTCTCGTCGTCGCCGAACGCCGCAGACAGCATCTTCGCGTTCGTCTTGTTCAAAGGCAGCTCCTTGAGCGTGTCCTTGAACGTCAGCACGACTTTCTCCTTCTCCTTGAACATGTCTGTTCTTATTGCATCTATGGTCAGCACAGTCCCTCTTAGGCTTTCCGATTTGGCAACCGCAGCCGTGATGTATGTGCCTCCATATATCGTTTCTATTGACATCTTTTCACCTCAATCAGTTTATCCCACTCATCGAGCGGTATATAAACGTCTATGTCCACCGTGTCCTTAACGCCTTTCCAGACGTCAGTTCCGATGAACCTGACGTGCAGCTGGACCTGCGGCTCCCGGTTGCGCTCCTGTATGGGCTTGGCAGTGCATATCATGCCGCTGTCACCAACGGTCTTGAACGCTACCTTGCTTCCCATGAAGCGGGCTATCGCGTAGTCCGGCTTGATCCAGACCTCATCTCCTGTACGAGGGCTTAGTTTTTTCACTTTTACCACCAAACAGTAACACTTATATACTCTCGCGATACATAGAGAAATAGTGAGCGGAGATAGACCCATAATGGCGCTGCGACGCTTCGGGCTTTTGAATTATTTCCGCTCATATTTCTCCTCTCATATTGCTCGACCTATCCGTCCACAAAAAAGAACTCTCCCTTGCACTCCGGGCACCTGGCGGTCTTGCGCTCTGTCGCGACGAACTTGCCGTGCTGCATCGCGTGCTTTGGCGCATAGAACGGGTTACCGCAGTACGGGCACTTCACGCGCTTGTGGTACTTGCTTGGGCCCCTGCCTTTCCACCTGAACATCCTCATGCGACCACCTCCCTTATCGATATGACAACCATAAAAATAGCGCAATGATGCTGACAACCGCAAGCATCGCAGCTACCGGAAGCGACATCATCCCGAACAAATTCATCATATACATCGTGAACAGATAGCACACTGTCACAAGCCCCAGCTTGTCGCCGTCTTCCATACTATTCACCTCTCGAACTTCCCGCCGAGCATCGCGGCGCGCCCGCTTGCATCGAATTTCACATAGCGCAGCTTCAGCTTCGGGTACTTCCTGAACTCCTTTAATCTGATCTTCATCTTCGCTTCACCTCATATTGATGACGTATGCGTTTCGCGCATACGTCCAAGCAACCAATAACGAAAAAATAGGCTTGTTCGCTTTCATCGACTCCAAGCCATGAACCAATCTTTCAACGGCCAAGTTCCATTTGGCGCTCATCGGCAATCCACTTGAATCCTTCCACATATGTCTTACACCTCTTTCTTAGTTTCAGCCAGTGAGAATATCAGCATAGCTTCTTTCCCGCAATGCGGGCATTTTAATGTCACTCCCATCTTATCACCTAAAAAATCTATGGGCATAGCCTATAAAAGCTTTTTCCGTGATAAGACACATATGCCAAGAAATATAGATTATAATGCTTGTGTTATTATCGAGGAGTGGTAAGCCCACTATTCGAACGTGAGCTCCCCTTCGTCCTCGTCCTCGTCTTCAACGACAGGCGCCTTCTGCAACTTCTTCTTCTTGCGCACCGGCAGCTCGATGCTCCCGAGCACAGGCACGGCCAGCATGTAATGCGCGGCCTCCATGTGCTTTGTCAGGAAGTGCGTGAGCGCTGTCTTGTTGTCGACGTCCTCGCCGCATACGCGGCATACCGTCTTCCATTCAACCATTCTTCTCACCCCGTTTCAATATCTGCAGCAGCAGCTCGGTCTTGCCGAACATCAGCCCGAACATGAAGTTCGAGAGGGCAAGCTCGCGCTGCGGAGTCTGCAAAAGTTCTATGGCGTTAAAGCTATGCTTCGAAGACTCGTACGCAGCCTCGACCGGCTTCACCATCAGCCCGAACATGCCTTTCGGGATGTCGAACTTGATGTATGGCAGCAGCAGCTTTATCGTCGTCTCGAACGACGCGTGTATACGCCTGTTCTGCTCGACCATCTTCTTCATCTCCTCTTTCTTGTCCATTCAATCACTTCTTCTTCCTTTTTACTATCTTATATTTTTCAAGCTCATCTAACATATCCCACAATATTGATGTTGGGTATGATGCTAACATGAACAGGATGCCAATGCCAAGCACTCCAGCATCTTGAAGCATATAATGGTTGCCGTCGTGTATCTCGTGGTGCTCTAGGCCGATCATGATGCCTGCTATTGTTGCAATCCATCCACAGTAATAAAACGCCACATGAGGCTTGAATCCGTTGTTTTTTCTCATTTCAATCTCCCTCCTCTATGAACTCGAACTCGTCGGTATGGTACTCTTCCACATGCTTCGCAAACGCCTTGAGATCAGTGAAGTACTTCTCGTGCTCTAGGCACTTCACGATCCGCTTCTTCTTCTGCCCTCCAAAAAAGCTCTCGAACATCTTACATCAGCTCAATATCCCCAAAAGTATCGGCAGGTCGTTCATGAAGTTCTGCAGGAAGAACGCGAACATCGATATAGAATAGAAGCTCAGGCAAAGGTAGACAGCTTCCTTGTTCGCTGTCGCCTGCAGGTAAGTCCTGCGCAGTATCCAGTGCACGCCCGCGAACATCGAGATAGCGATTACCTGCACAACAAGCATGCCGTAGCGGTACATGAGGGCCTGCCGCATTAACGGGTTGCTCTCTAGCTGCTCCGCTTCGACCGCGAAGCCGACCTCCTGCGCGACTTGCGCTATGATGTACTTGGTCGCAAAGCCGGCTCCAAGGTACAGCACGAACCCTAAAATCATCAGTAGGTCCTGCCACATCGGTCTCTTCATCTTCCTCCCCTCCGCGGCTGCGGCCACTGCGCGCGCATGAACATCTCCGAGTATGCTGCCAGTGCGGCCAGCGCGAAGCCCGCTCCTATCAGCCCCATCATGTCGAGCTGGCTCATGCTGCTTAGGCTGTTTAGGAACCCCTCAAGAGGAGTAGCACCAGCCCCGCCTTCGAACAGCTTGCCGAGCACGGGTATGCCCTTCATCCACCCGAAGAAGTCGAACATCGCAGCGGGGTCAGGCATTGGAAACACCCTCGATTATGCGCACGGCCTGCTCGATCGGTATGTCTCCGAATACTTCTTTGAAATACACAGCCCCGAATATCCTGGTTATCTCCGGGAAGTCGAACGTGCGGCTGTAGCCGTAGCTGCGCTTGAAAGCCTTCTCCATGCGCTTCTTTCGGTCCTCGACTGCCTTCGCGAACAGCGAGTCCACGCGTACTACCCTGCTTTCCTCCTTTTTGCTTTCCTTCCTGTTGACGTTGCTCACGTGCCTCCCCTGCCCTCGTAGCCTTTGTACTTCTCGTCCTTGCGGTCCCCGATAACTTTGAGTATGTAAAAGAGCACATCAGTTATGAACACAATCAGGAAGAGGTACAGCACTATGCTCAGCACCAGCACAGCAACGCCTGTAGCATCAACCACATCGCTATGTGCGCCGTACACGTCACCTACGCGGCGCACCATCGCCATAGACATGTAGACAAAGTACAGCCCCAGGAAAAAGAACATGTAGCGGATGACTATCTGCACATCCCACATCGGCTTTATCTGCTCAGTGCCCGCAACCTTGCCGTAAGGCATGCCAAGCCACACGCCAAGCAGCAACAGGAAGATGCCAAGACCGCCGACCATGTACGCCTGCATCATATCTGCGCTGACATCAGTGCCCTCGCACCTGTTGCTCGTGCAGTTGTTCGCGCACAGGTGCGTCTGGTTGTACACGATCTCTTCGGCCGTGCCGTCTGTCGTCAGGTTATAAGAATAGTAGAGCTCCAGGTGCGTGTCGTTCAGGCAGCGCTCGCTGGTCATGACCGCCGCGGCAGGCGACGCCAGCAGCATCAATGCGAACAATACCACAAACATTTTCATGCGTCCACCTCATAGAAATGCGTGCTTAATGTCATCTTCGTGTCGTCGGCCGTGGTCGTAAACTTCACCGCATACGTCCAGCCCCGCCCCAATATGACTTCGCTGTCCCTTGCATCGATTCCTCCGATGCCCTTCTTCCCCTCGGCGCTGCCGACATATCCGATCAGCATCCTTGTGCCGTCGCTGTTCATGGTCGAGTCGTTGAACACCAGCATGTTGGCTGAGTTGGCGCTGTTGCG
>JAENXM010000030.1 GCA_016649525.1 Actinomycetota bacterium | reverse complement strand
GTACAAGCGTGGGGTGGAGGAGGTCCACGCCATCGACGGCGTGACCATGGACATATCGCAGGGCGAGTACCTGGTTGTGTTCGGGCGTTCCGGGTCGGGTAAGACCACTCTCTTGAACCTCATCGGTTGTATCGACAAGCCGACCAGCGGCCGGGTGACCGTACATGGTGTGGAAACGGAAGATCTCTCGGACAGGGCTCTGGCTACCCTGCGGTCGACCACGATCGGCTTCGTGTTCCAGCACTTCTTCCTTATCCCCACCCTCACCGCGGTCGAGAACGTCATGGTCCCGGGCAGGTTCTGCGCCAAGAACAACGGCAATCTCAAGGAGAGGGCAAGGGAGTTGCTCGACCTTGTCGACCTCGGGGACAGAGCCGACCACCTTCCGCATGAACTGTCCGGCGGCGAAATGCAGAGGGTTGCGCTTGCTCGTGCCATGATGAACAAACCGGCGATACTGCTTGCGGATGAACCGACCGGGAACCTGGACACGGGCAGCGCGGAGCAGATTGCAGACATCTTTGAGGAGTTGAACCAGCGCGGGCTCACTATCGTCGTGGTGACGCACAGCGCGGAGCTGTCCAAGAATGCCACACGCCAGGTCCAGTTGCGGGACGGTAGGATTGTCGACGATCTGCGGCTCCGGCCCGTTCCTTCTCTCGAGACGATGCCCGTACCGGTGGAGGAGCCGGCAGTCGAAGTGGAGCTGGTAGGCGTGTCCGACGGCGAACCCGTAGATCGAGACGAGCCGGAGACAAAACCCGTGTCAGTGCCAATCCCCGAATACATGCCGGCGACACTCAAGAGGCGAGAGTTCGGACATCCGGCGGTGGCTGTGGCCATGGCCGCGACAGGCGCGGTCATGTTTGCGGCGGCTTTCATGCCTTTCATAGGGAAGTTCAGCGGCTTCGGCCTGATCGACCAGGGTTGGTTCGTTGTGTCGCTTCACAGGGGTGGTAACCTGACCAGAACTTTTGTCGGGAAGCCGGCCCTCATATTCACCGGCACTTGGCCGATCATACTCGGCGCACTGTTGATCGCCGCGGGATTTGCATTTCTCATTAACAGGCAGCGCCTCGCCCGCTGGTCGGCCATATTCATAGGTGTACTGGCGACAACCCTGGCTGTAATTAGTATCTTGACGATAGGGTCCCGACTGGGGTCCGAGATCACTGTGAGGTCCGGTTACTGGGTCTTCCTGGGCGCGGGCGTAGCGTCGCTCGTGCTGGGAGTGTTTCTCGTCGAACTGCAGCGATTACGTAAGAGGGCTCCGGAACGACAGGCCTGAAACAGTGACATTACCAAGTCATTTCGCTGTCAAAGGCGACTTGCCGGAATAAGAAACACCGGTCGAGCTGCGGGATTATTTCTTGGGCTGCTTTATCCAGATGAGGCCGGTAACGTCGATGAGTTCGCCGTCTTTGATTTCGAATGTCATCATCGGGTCGTCGTGGTTGGCGTCGGGACCGTAGAGCCTCAGCTCGTTCTTTTCGACTTTGTACGTACCTTCTGTCGTCGAAGCACCGGGTAGCCTGGTCACAGACATGGTGCCGTCGGCCTTGAGTTCGAGCGTGCCACCCTGCGGGTCCAGATACTTCCCCTCGATCTCCGGCTCATTGCCGCCACACCCCACGGCCGCCATGAGACCGGCCAAGAGCAAACAAACGATCAGGACTGCTGCGAATCTCCGCACGTTTAACCCCCATCTTGTGCCATGGGAAGAATCTTGGTTCAAGAAGCGACCTCTCCGGCTTCAACAATCCGGGTGGAGAGCGTACCGATCCCCTCTATGTAAGCATCGAGGGAATCTCCGGGTTTCACTTCTCCGACTCCCGATGGAGTTCCGGTCATAATCACGTCTCCAGGATAGAGCGTCATCACCGAGGAGGTAAAAGAGATCAACTCCGATACCGTGAATATCATCTGCGAAGTGCGCGAAGACTGCCTGAGCTCGCCGTTCAAGCGCAGCTCTATTGCAAGGTCATCGGGTGAGATATCGGTTACCACCCAGGGCCCAAGGGGACAGAAGGTGTCGAAGTTCTTGGCGCGGGTCCACTGTCCGTCTTTCGCCTGAAGGTCCCTTGCCGTCATGTCCAGCGATGCCGTGTAGCCGAGCACCTTTGACAGCGCCTTCTCCGCGGGAACCGAGCGCGTCTCCTCACCAATCACAACCGCGAGTTCTCCCTCATAGTCAACCCTTTCAGACTGTCTCGGGTACACGACTGAGGCCCCCGGTCCGACAACGGTGTTCGAGGCCTTTATGAAGAGGATCGGCTCATCCGGAATGCCCAACCCTAACTCCGCGGCGTGGTCCCGGTAGTTGAGCCCCACCGCTACGACCTTCGACGGTGCGACCGGGGCTACAAGCCTTATATCAGCGGTTGGTACCGGTTCTCCCGTCGTGACGAGCTCACCGAACGGGTCGCCCGCAATCGGGTGTACGATGTCACCGATGTATATTCCGTAACTCACGGTTCCCTGTGCTTCGAACCTGACAAGCCTCAAGCGCCTACCCCTTATCCATGGGGCTGTTGCTTCTTGTGCATGAGACCGAACTCGATACTGTCCACCAGGGCTTCCCAGCTTGCCTCGATGATGTTCTCGCTCACGCCTATGGTGCCCCAGGATTTCTCCCCGTCACTCGTCTCGATAAGGACCCGCGTCACCGCGGCGGTCCCCTTCTTCTCGTCGAGCACCCGCACCTTGTAGTCGGTGAGCTCGATGTCCGAAAGCGCCGGGAAGATCCTCCCGATGGCGATGCGCAGCGCGCGATCCAGCGCGTTCACGGGTCCGTTACCCTCTGCTGTGGCTATTATCCGGTTGCCCCCCACGTGGATCTTGACCGTCGCCTCGGTCGCCACCTTCCCGTCCTCGCGCTTCTCACTTATCACGCGGAAGGACTCGAGCTGGAAAAACTGCCTGTATGAACCGACCTCCTTGCGGATAAGTATCTCGAAAGAGCCGTCCGCGGCCTCGAACTGGTACCCGACATGTTCCAGGTCCTTTACCTTGTTCAGTATCTCCGCCAGTGCGTGCGGGCTGTCCGACAGGTCTATGTCCATCTCTTTCGCCTTCATCGTTATGGTCGACTTGCCGGACAGTTCCGAAACGACCACGCGCTGGATATTGCCCACTATCTCTGGGCGGACGTGTTCGTACGTACGGCCCTCCTCCCTCACCCCGCTGGCATGGATGCCGCCCTTGTGCGTGAATGCGCTGTACCCTACGTAGGGCTGGTGCGAGTCGGGGGTGAGGTTCGCGACCTCGCTCACGAAATGGGATAACTCGGTGAGGCCCGCCAGGTTCTCGCGGCTCACGCAATCGATGTTCATCTTTAGAACCAGGTCGGGGATGACCGAACACAGGTTCGCGTTCCCGCAGCGCTCGCCGTAGCCGTTTATGCTGCCCTGTACCATGGTGACGCCCTCCCTTACAGCCATAAGGGTATTCGCGACCGCGCACTCGCAGTCGTTATGAGCGTGGATCCCCAGCGGAATGGAGACCCTCTCTCGCACCTCCTTCACGATACCCGCCACCTCGTGGGAAAGCACACCCCCGTTGGTGTCGCATAGGACGACCCAGTCTACCCCCGCCCCCGCGGCCGCCTCTATCGTCTGGAGCGCGTAGTTGGGGTTCTCCCTGTAGGCGTCGAAGAAGTGCTCGGCGTCGAAGATGACCTCGAGGTCTTTCTTCTTCAGGTACTTGACCGACTCCTCGATCATGAAGAGATTCTCGTCAAGGGATATCTTGAGAGCCGTCTCGACATGGAAGTCCCAGGCCTTCCCGAATATGCAGACCGTCTTCGCACCGGAACGCACAAGTGCCCGCATCTCCTTGTCCCTGGAGGCGGAGACCAGCGCTCTCCTGGTCGAACCGAACGCGACCAGCTTCGCGTTCTCGAGCTCGAGCTTCACCGCGGCGTCGAAAAACTGCTGGTCCTTCGGGTTCGAAGCGGGGTAACCTCCCTCTACGTAATGTATGCCGAAGGCGTCGAGGTGTTTCAATATCTTGAGCTTGTCCTCGATGGTGAACGACACTCCTTCACGCGCAGCGCCGTCCCTCATTGTCGTGTCGTACAGTGCTATGTCATGCAAAGCTCTCCATCTCCATCAATCTATGGGGGTACCGTAGCTCTCCCGGAACTCGTGGAAAGCCTCCATCAGCTTCTTTGTTATCGGGCCGGGCCTGCCGTCCCCTATCGCCCTCTCGTCGATATGCGTGATCGGCGCTATCTCCGCGGCCGTGCCCGTCAGGAAGCACTCATCCGATACATAGCATTCGACCAGGCTCAGGTTCTCCTCCTTGATCTCGATGCCCTCCGTTGGAGCGAGCATGAATACGGCCTTTCGCGTTATTCCGGCAAGTGCCCCGGCGTTTGTGGGCGGGGTCTTTACCACGCCATCCTCTACGATGAAGAAGTTATCGACCACGCATTCGGTTACGTAACCCTGGTCGTTCAGCATCAACCCCTCGTCCGCCCCGGCATGCAGCACCTCCAGGTGTGCTAGCACGTGGTTGAGGTAGTTGAGCGACTTTATCTGCGGACTCAGCGAGTCCGGGTTGTTGCGGCGTGTGGAGACCGTGAAGACCTTCAGCCCTTCGCGGTACACCTCGTCGGGATATATCTTTATCGTGGAGGCGATTATAAAGACGCTGGGATTCGAGCACTTCATCGGACTGAGGCCCAGGTCGCCCTTACCCCGTGTTACCACCAGCCTTACATACCCGTCGTCGAGGCCGTTCACCCGCACCGTCTCGCATACCTTCTCCTTCAGCTCCTCCGGGGACAGAGGGATCTCGAGCCGTATCACCTTTGCACCGCCGTAAAGACGCTCCAGGTGCTCATCTAGCATGAACACCCTTCGGTTATAAATCCTTATCCCCTCAAAAACACCGTCGCCGTACAGGAGTCCGTGGTCGAAGACCGAGATCTTCGCCTCCTCCTCCGAAACGAACTTCCCGTCAAGGAATATCTGAAGCCCCATATCGTCTCCTTCCGGGCGCTCAGCCCTCAAGAACGTACTTCGCTACGAGGTCACCGACCTCGGTCGTGCCCATCCCCATCTGTCCAGCGGACAGGCTTTTTATCTTCCCGCTTGAAAGTACTTTCACTATCGCTTTCTCGACTCGAGCGGATGCGTCCTTTTCCCCGAGGAAATCGAGCATCATCTGCACGGCGCTTATCGCGGCAAGCGGGTTTATCATATTCTTCCCCGTGTACTTCGGTGCCGAGCCGCCTATCGGCTCGAACATGGAGGTTCCGTCGGGGTTGATGTTGCCACCGGCCGCTATCCCCATGCCGCCCTGTATCATGGCCCCCAGGTCGGTGATTATGTCCCCGAACATGTTGTCGGTTACCACCACGTCGAACCACTCGGGATTCTTCACGAACCACATGCAGATAGCGTCCACGTGCGCGTAGTCCGTCGTAATGTCCGGGTACTCCTCTGCGACCTCGTTGAACACCCTCTCCCACAGGTCGTGCGCGTAGGTGAGCACGTTTGTCTTCCCGCAGAGGGTTAGCTTCCTGTCCCTGTCCCTCGCCCTGCAGTAATCGAAGGCGTAACGGATGCAGCGCTCGACCCCTTTCCTGGTATTGACCGACTCCTGGATCGCTACCTCCTCGGGGGTCCCCTTCCTGACGAAACCTCCGGAGCCGACGTAGAGGCCCTCGGTGTTCTCCCGAACGACCACGAAGTCGATGTCGGAGGGCCCCTTGTCCTTGAGCGGGCAGTCGACGCCCGGATAGAGCTTCACCGGGCGCAGGTTGATGTACTGATCCATCGCGAAGCGTATCTTGAGGAGTATTCCGTGTTCCAGGATGCCGGGCTTCACGTCTGGGTGGCCAATCGCGCCGAGGAATATCGCCCTGAAGGAACGCAGCTCTTCCACAGCCTCGTCGGGCAAGACCTCTCCTGTCTCCAGGTAGCGGTCCCCGCCGAAGTCGTATGCAACAGCCTCGAATTTGAATCCCGTTGCATCAGAGGCCGTCTCTAGGACCTTCAAGCCCTCCTCCACGACCTCCGGGCCGGTCCCATCTCCGGGCAGTACGGCTATCCGGTGCATGTCATCTCCTATGGGGTCAGGTATTGAATCGTGACTTACTATTTAGACCGGGCTTACTGTTTAGACCGGGCTCTCAGCCCGGTTCACCGATCCCGGCCTGAGAGGCCGGGCTTAACAATGGCCCGGTTTTCCTATCCCGGCCTGAGAGGCCGGGCTTAATAATGGTTAATAAGTCACGTTTCAAGATCTGACCCCTTTATAAAGTCTATCAGCCCGCCGGCGTCTATTATACGACGCATGAACTCCGGGTAATGCTGTACGGAGAACGATACCCCGGCAGTCAGGTTCTCGACAGTCCCGGCCGCCAGATCAACGTGCAGCCTGTCGCCCTCCTCGGTCGCCTCCACAACCTCCGGTGACTCTAGGATAGGGAGTCCCACGTTCACCGCGTTGCGGAAGAATATCCTCGCGAAAGAACTCGCTATCACGCAGGAGACCCCTGCCCCCTTGATGGCGAGCAGTGCGTGCTCCCTCGAGGAGCCGGAGCCGAAGTTCTCGCCGGCGACGATGATGTCCCCGGACTTTAGCCTTGAAGAGAACTCTGGGTCGAGCCCCTCCATCAGGTGGCTTCCCAGCTCAACCGGATCGTGCGATACGAGATAGGTGGCGGGTATTATCGCATCGGTATTTATATGGTCGCCCAGTACGCGGGCATTCCCCTCTATCAGTGTTCCGGGTGCGCTCATACGATCTCCCCCGGGTCGGTTATCCTCCCGGTCACCGCGGAGGCAGCCGCTACTGCCGGGTTCGAGAGGTAGACCTCGCTCTCCCGGTGCCCCATACGCCCGGCGAAGTTCCTGTTCGTCGTCGATATCGCCTTCTCCCCCGCGGCCAGCACGCCCATGTGGCCTCCCAGGCAGGGCCCGCAGGTCGGGGGGGAAATAATCGCTCCAGCATCTAGGAATATCTCAAAGAGGCCCTCCTTCAAGGCGCCGCGGTACACTCTGGGGCTCCCCGGAATGATGATGAGGCGCACTCCTGGCGCGGCCTTCTTTCCCTTCAATACCTGCGCGGCGACCATCAGGTCTTCCATCCTCCCGTTCGTGCAGGATCCGATGACCACCTGGTCGAGCTTTACGTCGGGCGCGTCCCCGACGGCCACTGTATTGCTCGGCAGAGATGGTAAAGCCACCTGCGGCTCGACATCCACGAGGTCGATGTCTACCTCATCCGAGTAACCGTATTCGTCCGGCCCTACAGACCATTCCGAGGCCTCGACACCGACACTGGCTAGATAGCGGGCCGCCGGACCGTCCACCGGGAACAGCCCGTTCTTTGCCCCTGCCTCGATTGCCATGTTCGCCACAGTCAGCCTGCCCTCTACCGAAATACCACCGATCCCATCGCCCGCGAACTCCAGAGAGGAGTAAGTCGCGCCGCCGACGCCGATCTTCCCTATAAGGTACAGTATCAGGTCCTTGCCGGACGCCCACCGGCGGAGCTTCCCGGTCACCTTGACAAGGATCGCTTCCGGCACGCGCAACCACACCTTGCCCGTCGCCATCGCGGCCGCCACGTCGGTCGAGCCCACACCACTCGCAAAAGCACCGAGCGCCCCGTATGTGCAGGTATGGCTGTCGCCGCCAATCACGACGCCCTCGGGTTCTATGAGTCCCTCCTCCGGTAACAGGACGTGCTCTATCCCGACATCTCCGCAGTCATAGAAATGTTTTATCCCGTATTCTCTGGCGAAGCTGCGGACCAACGCGCACTGTTCGGCAGAGCCGACGTCGCGGTTCGGAGTGAAGTGATCGAGGACTATGACAACCTTGCCGGTGTCGAACACCTTCTTTCTTCCAAGCCTTTCGAACTCCTTGATCGCAATGGGTGCGGTTACGTCGTTTGAGAGCACCAGGTCTACCGTGACCTCCGCGAATTCTCCAGGCTGCAGCGATCTCTTTCCAGCATGCTTCGCGAGGATTCTTCGCGTTGCGCTCATCGGGTTTCCAATGCTAGCGGATGATCTTGTTGATGGCGTTTAGGTACGCCCGGGCGCTCGCCTCGACGATATCTGTCGAGACTCCCCTTCCCACCACCCTGCGTCCCTTGACGTCAAGTTGAATCGTCACATCGCCGAGGGCGTCCAGACCGCCTGTAATGGCCTCGACCGTGAAGGATATGAGCTTCGCGTCTATGTCGAGGGCGGTCCGGATCGCCTTGCAGGCCGCGTCCACCATTCCGTCCCCTATAGCCCGCTCGGTCACGCGCTCGTCTTCCCTCTCGAGGCTTATGGTCGCGCTGGGAGGAGCCTCCTTGCCGCCGCTGTGCACCTCGTAGCCCGCGAGCTTCCACTCCTGCCCCTCGGTCCTCAGGTACTCCAGGGCTATCGCCTCGATATCGCCCCCGGAGAGCGAACTCTTCTTGTCCGCCAGTTCCTTGAAGCGCCCGAAGGCCCTGTTGAGCTCCTCCTCTTCCAGGTAGAACCCGAGCCTCTCGAGCTGCTCTGAAAAAGCGTGGCGGCCGGAGTGCTTACCGAGGACGATGTCGCTTTCCACCAGCCCGACGTCGCTCACGTTCATGATCTCGTAGGTCGTGCGCTCCTTCAGCACGCCGTTCTGGTGTATCCCCGACTCGTGCGCGAAAGCGTTGCGCCCCACTATCGCTTTGTTCGGCTGTACGGGGTACCCCGTCAGCAGGCTCACCAGGCGGCTGGTCCTGCTTATCTCCTGTGAGTTTATTCCGGTATCGAGCGCGAGCCTGTCCTTCCTGACCTTGATGGTCATCACTATCTCTTCCAGGCTCGCGTTCCCTGCCCTCTCGCCCAGTCCGTTCACCGTGCACTCGACCTGGCGAGCCCCCTGCTCGAGGGCCGCGAGCGAGTTCGCTACTGCGAGCCCGAGGTCGTTGTGGCAGTGCACGCTGACGATGACGTCCTCTATCCCTTTTACGTTATCGAATATGCCGCCTATGAGCTCAGCAAACTCCGCTGGAATCGCGTAGCCTACGGTGTCCGGGATGTTCAGCACGCCCGCGCCCTGTTCGATTGCGGCCTCTAGGACCCTGTACAGGTACTCGGGATCGCTCCGAGTAGCGTCCATCGGGGAGAACTCGACGTCGGGGCAATACCCCCGCGCGCGAGCTACGGCCTCCCCGGCCATCCTGAGCACTTCCTCGCGTGACTTCTTGAGCTGGTACTCGAGGTGTATGTCGGAGGTGCTTATGAACGTGTGGATCCTCGGTCGGGCGGCATCACTTATGGCCTCCCATGCCCTGTCGATATCGTCGGGCATGGCGCGAGCGAGAGCGCACACAACTGAGTCCTTGATGCGACCCGCTATCCGGCGCACCGCGTCAAAATCGCCCGGGCTCGCCGCCGGAAAACCCGCCTCTATGATATCGACGCCCAGGCGCTGGAGCTGCTCGGCGATCTCGAGCTTCTCCCTGACCCCCAGGCTTATGCCTGGTGACTGCTCTCCGTCTCTAAGGGTTGTGTCGAAGATGTAGACTCGGTCGGCCACGCAGCCTCCTAAAGGACGATGAAAATGGCATCCTTGATCCCGGTCTCGCCTTTGAGCTCCGCCAGGATATCATCAGAGATCGGACTGTCCAGCGCAAGGCCCATCGCCGCGTCGCCGTTAACCTTCCTCCTGCCCACCTGCAGATTGGCGATGTTTATGTCCTTATCGCCCAGCACCGTCCCTACTTTGCCTATCATCCCGGGCCGGTCCTCGTAGCGGAAGAAGGCCATGTATTTGCTGGGGGCTATCTCGATATCGAAATCCAGCACGTTGACGAACATCTCCTGGTTCTTCCCCACAAGGGTGGCGCCGGCCGTTACCTTCCCTCCGTCCGATGACGCGGTCGCCAGTATCATGTTCACGTAGTCCCTTGACTGCCTGCTCTTACTCTCCGTCACCGTGATACCGCGCTCGAGCGCCATTATCGGGGCGTTGACGTACGTCACCGCGTCCGTCGATATGTCCTCGAGAAAACCCTTCAGGAAGGCCACCGTCAAAAGCGATGTATCGTGCTCGCTTATCAGTCCGAATATCTCGAGTTCTATCTCCCCTATCGCGCCCTTCACGATTCGGGTCATGAGCCTGCCGAGTTTCTCACACAGCGGCATGTAAGGCCTCAGGGTCTCCACCACCTCCTGGAGGGGCATGGCGATATTCACCGCCCCGCTCATGAACCCTCCCTTCAACCCCGCTATGACCTGGTCCGCGATGGCGGTGCCGGCTTTGTACTGCGCCTCCGATGTACTCGCTCCCAGGTGAGGCGTTACCACTACCTCGGGCATATTGCACAAGGGGCTCTTGCCGGGCGGCTCCTGCTCGAAGACATCAAGCGCCGCGCCTGCGACCTTCCCGCTCTTGATTGCCTCGACGAGCGCCTTTTCGTCGATCACCCCTCCACGCGAGACGTTTACGATGCGCGCATCGTTCTTCATGATTTCGAACTGCTTCCTGCCTATGATGTGATAGGTCTCTTTGGACTTCGGCACGTGCAGGGTTATAAAATCCGCTTCGGTAAGGAGATCTTCGAGATCCGGCTTCATCTCGACCCCGAGTTGCTTCGCTTTCTTTTCCGAGATGAACGGGTCGTACCCGATCATCCTCATCCCGAAAGACGATGCCCTCTCTGCAACCAGCGCTCCTATCCTTCCAAGGCCGACTATCCCGAGCGTCTTGCCGTACAGCTCGGTGCCCTGATAAGCGGAGCGGTTCCACTCGCCGCTGGCGAGCGAGGCGGAAGCGGCTGGTATCTTCCTCGCAAGCGCCATGATGACGGCCATCGTGTGCTCCGCGGCGGAGATTATGTTGCTCTCCGGGACGTTAGCGACCATGATGCCCTTTTTGGTAGCCGCATCGACGTCGATGTTGTCCACACCTATCCCGGCCCGTCCTATTATCTTCAGTTTGTCCCCGCGCTCTATGACCTCCGCGTCTACCTTCGTCCCGCTGCGCACGATCAGCGCGTCGTACTCGCCCAGCTTCTCGAGCAGTTCCTCCCGTGAGATGCGTTCATATGCATCCACGTCGAACTTGGCGGTCAGCTTCTCGATCCCCGCCGCGGATATCTTCTCAGCGACTAAAACCCTGGGTCTGGATGTCTTGACCATAACCCGCTCCGCTCCTTCTATCCTTTGGTCAACACCTTTAAAGCAGCGGTTACTCCCGCCCCGATCTCGACGGGATATCCCAGCTTGGCCACTCCCATCTCGAGGGCGCTTATCTGGACTATGATGTCGAACCTGTCGAAGTAGCCGACATGCCCGAGCCGGAAGATCTTGCCCTTTATCTCGCCCTGACCGCCGGCTATGAATACCCCGAACTCGTTCCTCAAAAGCCTTACAAGGTCTCCGGAGTCAATCCCCTCGGGCGACAACACAGAAGTGGCGACGTGCGCCCGCGAGCGATCCCTGGCGAAGAACTGGAGCCCCAGCGCGCTTACCGCCGCCTGGGTTGCTTCCGCGAACAGGCGGTGGCGCTCATGGATGCTCTCGAGGCCCTCTTCCTCTATCATCTTGATGGCCACGTCGATCGCCTGAACGAGCGTTATCGCCGGCGTATACGGCGTCTGCGGAGGCTCCTTCGACTGCGACTTGCGGGCAGCCTTGAAGCACCAGTAGTAGCGCGGAAGCTCAGCCTTATCGATCGCAGCCCAGGCCTTGTCGCTCACGGCGACAAACGCAAGCCCCGGCGGCGTCATCAGGCCCTTCTGCGAGCCGCTGACGGCGACGTCCACGCCCCAGTCGTCCGTTTTGAACTCGACAGCGCCGAGCCCGCTTATAGTATCCACTATGAAGAGCGCGTCCGTACCGGCGACGATCTTGCCGAACGCCTCAACGTCGTTGACGACGCCCGTAGAGGTCTCGCTGTGCGTGAGCATGACGCCCTTCACGTCGGGGTTCTCCCCGAGGATTCTTTCAAGCTCGGCGGGGTCCGCGCATTCTCCCCATTCGTACTCGACGGCTATCACGTCGAGCCCGAAGAACCGGCTGATCTTGACGAACCTGTCGCCGAACTTTCCGCCGGAGAAGACCACGACCTTGTCGCCCGGCGAAAGGCAGTTCGTGATAGCGGCCTCCATGGCGCCTGTTCCACTCGAGGCGAACAGGATTACCTCGTTCTTCGTTTGGAAGACGTACTTGAGCCCCTCGAGCACCCTCGCGAGCAGCTCGCCGAAATCGGCGGACCTGTG
>JAENXM010000112.1 GCA_016649525.1 Actinomycetota bacterium | reverse complement strand
GCAGCAACGGCAATTGCCACGATCAGGGATGTACGCCGCATGAGTGCACCCGGCTTTCCCTTCTTCCTTACTGCCGCTTTAGTCATGACTTCCCCCATGACGACAATAAAATGGACCCCCAGCCGCTTTCTTCGAAGTACGGGTATTTTAGACTAAAAAGTAAAAAGTAGCAATACAACAAAAGGGTGATTTTTTTCAAGCGCTACTTAATGCTTTTTTAGGCGATTACTCAATGCAGGCTGAAAAGGGGCCGGTCTAAACGGCTAATGTTTTTAGTCCGGGCTCTCAGCCCGGTTCTTTCATCCCGGCCTGAGTGGCCGGGCTAAACGGATCAGTCCAGGCACCCCCCTATCGTGCCTGTTCCCGCGCCGCCATCAGCGTGACCTGCACCACTGCGGGCAAGAAGATAATGGCCGAGCGTGCCATGTACTGGAACTCGAGAGGCGCGGACGCCGACACGATCGGTGGTTTCTCGGACTAAGCTTCGAGTTGAAAAAGGCCAGGCAGTGCGCCGTCTCCTGGAGCGGGTTGAAGATGCCGCCGATGCCGCCGTCCGCCAGTTTTGAGAAACTGTCGGCGAGGGTGGTCGACGTGAAGGGAAAAGCCATGAGCAGAATACTGAAACCGATAACCAGGATGAAAAGGGATAGAGGGACCTATAGTCGCTTCACGGTGTAAGAGGTTGAGCGCGCCCCATTCCCGGTGGAGCGGTGGTTGCGGATTTTCTTCCTTTCACCTGCGGAAGACTTATGCTGCGCCCCGTACAGCTTGGAAGCCGGGCCACCCTGCTCGAGTATGTCTTTTACTATCTCATCGGCACACTGATACTCCGACCCGCAAGGATTGTTCCGGTGAGTGTTGTCGCGGTCATTCACGAGTATCACCCGGTCCGCTTTTTTCTCCTCTTGAAACTATCATCGGCAAAAGAATCGATAACTTAATACCTTTGAGACCAACTTAATACTATTGCCATTTCTGGAAGCTTAATATTCAATCCGGGTGGTTCACCCGTAACGTATGGGTTATCCCGGCATCAAACATTGGTCACCCTTGTATCTACCGATTGACCGCTTGCTCTGCTTGTGTTATTATTTGCTTGTATTGCTAACGGGAGGGTGTTCTTGTCGGATGTTTCAGTGGTCGGAGCGGACGAGCCGCTCCCCCACGAGGTAAAGGAATCTATCCGGGGACGCCTCCTGGAGGAGCTTTCAGGCGGACGCGCAGCAAACGCGGGTGACCTCGAACGACGCGTTGAGGAAGCGCTTCTCGCGGAGGGGCATCTGTGGCCTAAGCGGATGGTCAGGAGGCTTGCGGGTGAGCTTTCCGACGAGCTTTTCGGGCTCGGCCCCCTCGAACCGCTGCTTCGCGACCCGGGTATCTCGGAGATAATGCTCAACGGGCCGGACAGCGCCTTCGTCGAGCGGGAAGGAGTCATCGAGCGGTTCGAACTCTCGCTCGGAAGCGACGCCAGGGTGATCGAGCTCGTCAGGAGGGTGATAGGTCCACTAAACCTGCGGCTCGACGAGACAAGCCCGATGGTGGACGCGCGGCTCCCCGACGGCTCCAGGCTGAACGCCGTCATACCCCCGCTCTGCCTGAACGGGCCTACCGTTACCATCCGCAGGTTTCGCAGGAGCCCCTTCACAGCCAGTGAGCTGATAGAGACCGGGACCTTGAATTCCGAGACCGCTTCGCTCCTGGAGCAGGCGGTCAGGCAACGCGCTAACGTCATAATCTCGGGCGGGGCATCGAGCGGCAAGACGACGATGATGAACGTCCTGTCCTCTTTCATCCCGAGAAACGAAAGGCTGATAACGATCGAGGACGCGGCGGAGCTCAAGATCGAACATCCGCACGTCGTGTCACTCGAAAGCCGTCCCCCTAATATCGAGGGGCGCGGCGAGGTCACGGTGAGAAACCTGGTTCGGAACGCGCTTCGCATGAGACCGGACCGCATAATCGTCGGTGAGGTGCGGGGGGCCGAGGCCCTCGACATGCTCCAGGCTATGAACACCGGTCACCCGGGATCCCTCTCGACCGCTCACGCGAATTCCCCCCGCGACCTTCTGGCGAGGCTCGAGACGATGGTCATGATGTCCGACGTCGGTCTCGACCAGCCGGCAGTCGCAAGGCAGATCGGCTCGGCGCTGGACCTCATCCTGCACATGGAACGGAAGCCTGACGGGCTCCGGGTGCTGAGCGAAGTGGTTTCAGTTCAAGGCATACCTGGAGGGGACATCGAGCTTGAATACCTTTTCAAAGGTAAGTCTGACCAGAAGGAGAACATGGCATGAGGTGGTTTGCCGTCGGTGTCTTCACGGCCCTATCGGTGTATTTTCTCTGGCGGCGCAGCTCTGCACGCGCCAGGGTGAGGGCGCGCCAGCGCCTGAAAAGCCACTTCGGCCCGTCCGCAAAGGAAAAAGAGCCTGGTCCATTTCATCGATTTCTCTCGAGGGGCGATTGGCTCGACGGAACCCGCTACATGCACAGACTTCGGGCGCTTTTCGAGGGCACGTCGATCAGTATGAGCTGGGTACATCTAAAGCTTGCGTGGCTCTTGTTCATGATTGCACTGCCGGCCCTCGCTTACGCCTTATCCGGGAGCCCCTTCATGATTCCCCCCGCGGCCCTGGCCGCTTCCTTTCTTCCCTTCCCCTCCCTGAAGGCCCTGGCTCGAAGGGGCGAAAGAAAAGCCGCCGAGAAGTACGACCAGTTCGCCGCGGACATCTCTCTATATCTAAGATGCGGAGTCCCGGTACAGGAGGCGGTAGGACTTCTTGCCCGGGACTGCGGGCCTCCCCTTGCAGCCCCGCTGGCGCAGTTTGAAAAAGACGTTGCGGTTAGCTCAAGGCCGGATGAGGCATTGTTGAACCTCGCAAAAGCGCTCGGCAACTCCGACCTCGACCTGATCACGCAGGCCGTCGTCGCCTCCCGGGAGACGGGGTCGGACATACGCGGAGTCATGGAAGCGGTTGGCGATGCCCTGCGCGAGAGGGCGGCGATCAGGCGGGAGCTGGACACCCAGACGATCCAGAGCCGGCTCTCCGGGCGCATCGTCGCGGCTCTGCCGCTTGTGTTTCTCGGCCTGTCCGCCCTGATATCGAAGGGGACGTTTTCGACCCTTTTCGGAACAGTGCCGGGGCTCATCATGCTGGCGGTGGCCGTCGGCCTAGACCTTCTCGGGTTCCTGTGGATCCGCCGGATACTGGACATCAAGACCTGAGTGGTGAAGATGATAGGAGTCGGTTTGCCCGGGACGAAACCTGAGGAGCACGGCAACCGGAGTTCCTATCGGGTTTTTATAGAGTTGCCGCTGAAACTCATGCCAGGGGCTCTGCTAAAGAGGCTTTGCTCCGACCTCGAAGGGCGGGCGGCGCTTTCGGGGATGTCTGTTAACCGGCTTGCCGGGCTTCGCATCTGGGCAACCCTGTTCCTCCCCGTCGTCATCCTGCTCTTGTTCAGGTTTTCGAGGTCGGGGCTCATGCTCTTCGCTCCCTGCGCCGCCCTCGGCTGGATGCTCCCTGTACTCATCGCTGCAAAGAACAGGGACAGGTACCTCGACGAGGTGAGGCGAGCCCTGCCCGGCACGGCGGACATGCTCTACGCGTTCGTCCTCGGCGGGAAGAACCTGGACCAGGCTTTTCGTGGGGCAGCGGAGGCGGCTCCGGAGCCGCTCCGCTCGCCTCTCACCCAGGCCCTTCGCGAGATGGAGCTCGGCTCGACGAGGGCGGAGGCTTTCGAGCGACTCCTCGAGAGGTGCCCGCTGCCCGAGCTGGCATCGCTGCTCCGCACCCTCCTTGAAGCCGAACGTCGCGGCCATCCGCTGGCGGGGACCCTCGAGGTCTTCTCGCGCGAGATAAGGCTGCGCCGCAGGGACCAGTTGAGGGTCGCGGTCGCCAAGGCCCCGCTGAAGCTTCTCGCCCCACTCGTGTTCCTGATACTGCCCGCCTCGGTGATCCTCACGGTCGGGCCGACCTTCCTTGCGACCCTGATGCACAGGTTTTAGATCCGGCCGGCCAGGCCCTGCTCTGTTGAAATCGCAGTCGCAACTCTAAGATAATTGGACGGCGAAAAATGAAACAGGCACCAAAGATACGGAGGGCATCATGGGCATGCTGGCCTGGATCGTACTGGGGGGAGTGGCGGGCTGGCTCGCAAGCCTCGTGGCCGGGCTGGGGAGGCAGATGGGCTGCCTCCTGAACATCGCCGCCGGGATCGTCGGCGCTGTGGTCGGCGGGCTTCTCTTCAACTACTTCGGGTCAAAAGGGATAACGGGATTTACCTGGTGGAGCTTGCTCGTTGCGTTCGTCGGTGCGGTCATAGTGCTTCTCTTCATCCGCCTTATCGCCGCGGTAATTAAAGGTTGACCACAAAGAGAAGGCCCCCGGCGATGTATCGACGAGGGCCTTGATCTGACTCTATTTCGATCTACGGGGCAGTGATATCGCTCGGCATGCCGGGGATACTCCCCGCAGTAATCTGCCCGCCGTCGTCCTTGACGACCCACTGGCCGTTCTCCCAGTGAAGTACGAAGTAATTGACACCAGCGCCTCCGGTCTGGATGCCTTTTACGACCTCCCAGTCAGGATCTATCCTGCTGACCTTGTACACGGACAGGGCCCAGCCGGTCTCCGTCACGCCGGGCTCCGCGTTCCCGGACTGAATGAACGTGGCGATGGCCTGCGCCTCGGTCGGCGTGTGGATGAGGTCTGCAGGCACCCCGAGCTGCTTGAGTTGCGCATTCGTGAAGCCCGTGCCCATGTCAACAACCGTCCAGTTGCCTCCTACCTTGTGGAATATGACCATGGCGTCCTGTTGTCCGGCCTTGCGCGCGACGCCCTCCTGCCAGGTCGGGTCCGTCTTGCTGACCCTCGCTATCGTCACACTCAAGCCCGCGGGATTGATTCCCTGTTTCTTGAGGTAGTCCTGGAACGCCTGCGCCTGGGTCGCCGGAGTCGGCGTGCCGAAGAGGTCACTGGGCGCTCCCTTCGCCTGGAGCTCCGCCTTTGAAAGAGCGGTACCGTCGTCCTTGACGACCCAGTCCCCGTTCTCGTTGTGAAGCAAGAAGTATATCGTCGGTGCTCCGGCCTCCGTGGCCTCGTCAATCTTCCAGTTCCGGTCCTTTGCGCTTATCTGCACGACGCTGAAGGTCATGCCCTCGGTGCTTACGCCCTTGCTCTGCATGAAAGCGATCATAGCCTGGACCGCGGAGATGTGCTCGACCTCGCCCTCTTTCCTCTCGGGCTGCTGCAGCTGGGCGCCGGTCACCGTGAAATCAACCTGGTTGCTCTCTCCCACGTCGGTGAGGACGGATATCCCCTGGGCCGCCGCAGGGAGTCCGGAAGGAACCTTCACGGTAATCTTCAATTCGGACCAGGCGACCACATCCGCGACGCCTGTGCCTACGTGGACGACACCGTCACCCTGCGAAGTCCCGAAGTTCTCACCCGTGATCTTGACCTCGGTGCCGGCCGGGCCGGTGTCCGGCGCGATCGACGTGATCGAAGGTCCCTTCTTTCCGCAACCGGCGCCCACGGCGAAGATCAGCACGAGCGCCGAGCAACAGGCGACCAGAACGATCAACCTCTTGCTTCTCATTTGCGACCTCCTTTTCTGCTTGCCTCTCTGGTTTCCCTATTTGATATATTCAGTACCTCTTTCGTCCATTCCTCCTGTATCGGTTGTGCGGAGCCGGAAGTAAAGCAAAGGCGTGTATAGACCTGTGCCGGGATCTTCAAAAAGCGACAGCTAATGGTCGCCCACCACGTCGTGCCCACCCGTCCAGGTGCCCCTGTAGTTGAAGTACATCGGCCTTTCGGCGATAATCCCGACCCCATTGGTGCTTTCAACCTTTGCGGAGAAGTCGTGGGCCGCGTCGTCGCCGGTGCCCAGTTTATCCCGCACCACCACCGTTGACCGGGAGTGGGCTGCGACGCTGAGGCTCTGGGTATCGGTCGTT
>JAENXM010000347.1 GCA_016649525.1 Actinomycetota bacterium | reverse complement strand
GGTCGAAGGGGCAGTCTCCGGTCTCGGGTTCGGCGGCGCGGACCTTCGAGAAATCGGTGGGCCTTAAAGCCCTGTCGGTGGCGATAACCACCCAGGAGCCCGTCACTATATCCTGCCTGAGCTCGGGCATCTCACTGCCCCTCGTCCCATGCTACATCGACCGGGCTCCTGCGGTATTTGATTATCCTCGCGGGAACCCCGCCCACGACCGCGTAAGGGGGTACGTCTCGGATAACGAGGCTCATCGCTCCAACCACCGCTCCCTCTCCTATCGTTGTACCCCGCAGTATCGTCGCCTTCTCAGCCACCCACACGTTCGGCCCCATCACTATGTCCTCTTTCCGGATGCCCTGGCTTCGTATGCTCATTTGCGGGTCTACGTACCAGTGGTCGAAGTCGACTACGTATATGTTGTCAGCGAAGAGGCACTCCTCTTTTATGTCCACCCGCTGGTAGCAGTTGATCGTGTTGTTGCTGCCGAAGGTGGTCTTGCGTCCGATGGACAGGTAACCCTCGTGGGCGCGGAAGGCGCATCCGTTCCCTATCCAGACCCAGGCTCCTATCGTGAACTTCGCCTTCTTTCCCTTGCCTATGTCGTACTTTCTCGGGAGGAACACGAAGCCCTCGGTCTCGATCCCGGGGTGAAGCAGCTTGAACTTGATGAACCGGTAAAGGTGGCGCCAGTAGAGGAAACCGTAAAGGCGGTTCTTGATTATGAAGCGCGCGTTGCGGGCGAGCCAGTTCCCCCCGTCCCGCTTTCTTTCAGTGTCCTCGCCGTTAGCCATCTCGGACCCCTGCATCAGGCGGGTTTTTCCAGGTAGAGCAGCATGTTATAGAACCACGAAGAAGGGAGGAAGCGGTAGATACTCTCGTCAAGGCGGCTCAGCCTCAGGTAGGTGTTGTAAGACCAGTAGCGCCAGCGGAATGTCAGGTTCTCCTCTGCGAGCTTGTTGTCGATGGTGCGGGTTATCCAGCCTACGAAGCTCGAGATAAGCTCCTCAGACTCGTAACGCGCCTCGGAGAACCCGACTGAGCGGGCGAGCGCACAGACCTCCCCGGGGACGAACGTGTGAATATCGACGACGTCCTCGAAAACGCGAGCTCCGTTGTCATCGTCGCCCCCCGAAGGCTCTTCTCGAAGCCGCGCCGGCATCCCGCCGAAGTAACCGCCGTGCGCAGTGTACCAGTCGACGGCCTTCGTGGTTACAGCCCTCGCGAACCTCCCGAGCCTGTCCCCTGTGCGGGTCGGTTCCCCCGCCAGCATACATATGCCGCCCGGGACCAGGACGCGGTAGATCTCTGCAAGCGCTTTCTCGATGTCCGGGATGTGGTGGAGTATCGCGTGACCTATGACCATATCGAACTGTTCGCCCAGGTAGGCGAGGCTCTCGAGCTCGGACCTCTTCGCGCGAACCTCGATGCCGAGCTCGGCTGCTTTCTTCCCGCATACATCGACCATCCCCTGGCTGATGTCGCAGGCGTAGAGCTCATCAACGAGGTCACCGCCGAGGCAGACGTTGAGTCCCACGTAACCGGTCCCGCATCCCACCTCGAGCAACCTGCCGACGTGCGGGAAGGGCCCGCGCAGTAGCTTCTCGAATTTACGTCTCACCCTGAGGGCGTTGTCCTGGTCGTACAGGATCCCCCACTTGCGGTCGTAACTGTCGCTCTCGAAATCGTGGAAGAGCTCGTTAGCCTTCCTCAGGTCAACATCCAAGCGCGCTCCTTATACTCGGCCGTTCATCCCCAAATAATACACCAACGCCGGGC
>JAENXM010000340.1 GCA_016649525.1 Actinomycetota bacterium | reverse complement strand
TTCATCTGCGACTCGGAGGTGAACGCGGACCTCGACCGGACCAATTCTCTGCTGGAGGCTCTCGCCGGCGAGGAGCTCGGCATCGAGTGGACCGGCTACTTCCGCCCCGTCCCCTTCGACCGTGACACAGCCAGGTTGGCGGCCGCCTCGGGCTGCCGCATGCTCACGCTGTCCGTGAACAGCTGGGACCTGTCCCGTGAGAGCAGCCCCTACAGCGCCCCCGACGTTTCGCGTTTCCTTCAGCTCTCAAAGAATGAAGGCATAAGAGTGGCGGTCGACCTGCTAGTCGGCTATCCGGGAGAAGGGCAGGATTCAGTGGAAAGAGCTCTCGAGATGCTGGGCGGGTCGGGTCCGGCGACAATCGGCGTCAACCCTTACATCCGCCTGTTCGAGGGAACGCCAATCTCGCGCATCGCCACCACCGGTCCGGCCGGCGGACGGCTGGTAGGGCAGACAGGCGATAACCAGGGGATGCTCAAGCCTGTTTACTACACGAACATCGACGAGGAATGGCTCAAGGAACGGATCTCAGGCGACGAGCTGTTCGTCCTGGAGGGCACCAGGGAAACCGTGAACTACGAACGCATCTGACCGTAGACGTGGCTCAATCCGCCCTCGAGAAGAAGCGAAGCGCCTGGTGATGGGCCTTTTTGATGTCCTCCGAGAAGCGCTCCCGGCGCACCACAATGAGGGCCAAGAGGA
Source organism: Actinomycetota bacterium (assembly GCA_016649525.1). Taxonomy (GTDB): domain Bacteria; phylum Actinomycetota; class Geothermincolia; order Fen-727; family Anoxymicrobiaceae; genus JAENXM01. The sequence goes on along the minus strand of JAENXM010000340.1, from coordinate 1,102 downwards.
AAATCATATAGCAGAGACCTATCACCCAGCCGCCCCGGAAAGAGAGAACGATGGGAAGGGCACATATCGGCAGGGAAATCATAGCGCGCGACCCTTGAAACCCTTCCCCCGGAGTTCCGGGCGAAGAAACCGTCCACCGTATCGGAAATCCATCCGATAAGGGTTGCGATGAGAGCAACCTTGAGCCCGTCGCGGCCCATGAATATGCCCGCTACAACGATGAATGCCGCGATCGCGAATCTACTCAATGTCAAGAAGTCTGCGAAGAACCGCATGAAGGCATGTATCTTTTTCTTGTTCGGGCGCTCTTCCTCTGCCATGTCTCTCCGCCGGTTTAATCCGCTTGCAGACATTATAGCTGCAGCCTCGGCGCGGGGGCAGGCACCTTGCCCTTCTTAAGGGCCATCACCATGTACTCCCAGTGGGTCTCGCCCCCGAGCTGGATTGAACGGACTCGTGGAATCATATCATCACTTGTCCCGTCTTTTAACTCTTGCGAAAAGCGATAGAATGAAGTCCGCACTCAATTACCTGAAAAGGGGGAAGGCACGTTGACAGTTCTAACATCACCCGTGGACTCGAAGCTCGTCGAGACGGCGCGCCGCGAACTCGTCGACGCCCTGGGAGAGGAGAAGGTCAGCACCAACAGGGCGATTCTCTTCACCTATTCCGGCACGGCGCTGCCCTTCCCGAAGACGATGCCCGACATCGTCGTCAGGCCCAAGACTGTCGAGGACGTGCAGGTCGTGCTCAAGCTTGCAGACAAGCTCTTGATCCCTGTTACGCCCATCGCGAGCGGCACCCTCGAGCCTTCGGTCTATCCCAGGGCGGGAGGTATAGTGCTGGACACATACGCGATGGACCAGATAGTAGAGATCAACACCGACGCCGCCTACGCGGTGGTGGAGCCGGGAGTCGGCATGGGCCAGTTCGTGCGGGCCATCAAACCGCTCGGCTTCCGCGCGACACTGGGGTCGTATCCTCCAGGGAACTCGGTCCTCGGCAACTACCACCTCAAGGGACACGGGACGCACCGCTCCTCCGGGATAGACTCCGAGGTGCTCGGGCTCGAGGTGGTGCTGCCGGACGGCACTGTCGTCAG
>JAENXM010000329.1 GCA_016649525.1 Actinomycetota bacterium | reverse complement strand
CCGTCCCCTGCTCGATCCACCCGAGGTCACCGCCGTTGTCCCTGGTGGCCTGGTCCTTCGATAGCGACTTGGCGAGCCTGCCAAAATCGCTTTCCCTTTTGGCCTCTTCGGCGACCATACTGGCCTGGCCCCCCGTCTCGAGGAGGATATGCGCCACGTGCACCATCAGGCTGTGGCTGAAGAGCTCCTTGTGCGTCAGATAGAACGATTCCGCCTCGTCCGCGCTCGCGGTGACGTCCTCGGTGATCTTGTTGCCGAGCTGTTCCACAAGTATCTCCGCCTCGAGGGACTTCCTGTACTCCTCCTCGGACAACCGCTGGCTCTCGAGCTCCCGCACGTACCTGTCATACCCTTTCTCAGTGCGCTCTTCCTCTATCCTGCGGTCCACCTCACCCGGGGGGACCGTTACCCCGAGCTTCAGGGCCTGTTCCTCCATGAGCTCCGCCCTGATAAGGTCGGTGGCCACCTGCCTATCGGTCTCCTTCTTCAGCTTATCCCCACGTTTCCCCTCAAGCTCCTTGGGGTTTTTCTCCTCGATTATCTCTATGCGCCTGTAGACCTCTTTTGAGAACTGCCCGTATCCGATAGGCCTACCGTTCACAACGAAGGCCGAGTCCGAGCACCCCTCCAGCACGAGAATAAAGGCACCGAACACGATGGCAAGCACCAGTAGCGTTCCCTTGATTCTCGGCTTTCTCGCGTGCGCGCATGATGACATTTCGGCGACCAAAACCCTATTCCTCGGACCGACAACGCTTAATTATATCATCAATAATTAAATTTAACCACTTTAGCAACACTTCTTGTCTCTTGTTAACGTCCTCGAACCTCAACTTCAAGTATAGTGTTCTCAATGCTTCGTCCTTATATACCCCGCCATCCCCGACAAATCCACTTTCCGCGGCGAACCGGCACGCCTCCGCAAGCACACTTTCCTCCCCTGGATAACCCTTGAGCCTGAGCTCGTCGCCCCTCATCACGACGCTCTCGAGGCCGGCCTCGGCGGCCCTGTACTTCAAGCTCTCGACCTTCACGAGCTGTAGCACTTGGGGCGGAGGCTCTCCGAATCGGTCCTCGAGCTCACTCAGGAGCTCGCTTGTCGCAGCGGTCCTCCCCACGGTGACAAGCCTCCGGTAGACCTCCACCCGCGCCTCCTGGTCCGATATGTATTCCTCGGGGATATAGGCGTCCACGGGAAGTTCTATCACGGCCTCTCTCTTGGGCGCGTGGGCCTCGCCCTTCAGGATATCAACCGCCTCCCGGAGCAGCTCGCAGTATAGCTCGAAGCCCACCGCCTCGATATGGCCGCTCTGTTCTGCTCCCAGCAGGCTGCCGGCCCCGCGTATCTCGAGGTCCCGCATGGCGACCCTCATCCCCGAGCCGAGCGGGGTCATCTCGCTCACCGCGGCGAGCCGGGAGACAGCGGCATCGGTCAGGGCGGCCCGGTACGAGTAAAAAAGATAGGCATATGCCCTCCTACCGGCCCGCCCGACGCGTCCCCTGATCTGGTAGAGCTGTGCGAGCCCCAGCCGGTCGGCCCTGTCGACTATGAGGGTGTTCACGTTAGGCAGGTCAAGGCCCGACTCGATGATGGTGGTGCAGACCAGGACGCTGTGAAGCCCGTCGGCGAACTCGAGCATCACTCGTTCGAGGGCATCCTCGTCCATGCGCCCGTGCGCGACAGCTATCGACACATCGGGCAAGGCCCTCCTCAGCGACTCGGCAACGCCTTTTATACTCTCTATCCTGTTGTGGACGTAGAAGACCTGCCCGCCCCGCGCGACCTCGTAGTTAATGGCCCTCCCCGCAAGCTCCATGTCGAACTCGCCGATGTAAGTGGAAACGGGGTGCCGGTCCTCCGGAGGCGTGTCGATGATGCTTACGTCCCTTACACCCGAGAGCGACATCTGCAGGGTGCGCGGGATGGG
>JAENXM010000271.1 GCA_016649525.1 Actinomycetota bacterium | reverse complement strand
TGCCGGACTGGGAGATCCTGGTCGGGCCCCGCGAGGCAGGCGATATACCGGCATACCTGAGGAATCTGGTATCCGGCTGAGAGCATAGTCAAGTTAGAGACGGGAGGAGCAAATGATCGTTACCAGACAAAAGCCTTTTGAGGTGATCCTCAAAGAGCTGGAAGACTCCAAGTCGGTCTTCCTCGTTGGCTGCGGCGACTGCGCCACCGCCTGCCAGACGGGTGGGGAGGACCAGGTCAAGGAGATGACAGAGAAGCTCAGTGGCGAGGGCAAGGAAGTCACCGGCTCCGTCATCATGGAGACCGGCTGCCACGAGCTCGACCTCAAGAAGGAGTTCCGGGCCCACAAGGACGAGTTAGGCAAGTCCGGGGCGGTCCTGGTCATGTCCTGCGGAGCGGGCTGCCAGGCCGCCCGCGAGGGGACCGAGAAGCCCGTGTTCCCCGCGAACGACACGCTTTTCCTGGGCAATGTCCTCCGTGTCGGCCAGTTCGAGGAGAAGTGCCGTCTCTGCGGCGACTGCCTGCTCGATATCACCGGCGGGATCTGCCCGGTAGCGCGCTGCCACAAGGGCATCCTGAACGGCCCGTGCGGCGGCACCAACGAGGGAAAGTGCGAGGTCGACCCCGAGAAAGACTGCGCCTGGACACTGATCTACCAGCAACTCGAGAAGGAAGGAAAGCTCGACAAGATGAGGGCGTATCAACCGCCGAAGAACTGGAACACGGTTCTAAAGCCCGGACGGCTCGTTCTCGAGCGCGAGAAGGGCGGTGGTAAGGGTGAGTGAGATAAAGCATGCGAAACCGTCGATAGAAGAGATCCTGGACAACGGTAAGTTCCTGGTCTCGGGCGAGATCGGGCCTCCGAAGGGTCCGGACATCGAGGAGATGAAGGAGCATATCGAGCTCCTCAAGGACAAGGTCCACGCAATGAACATCACCGACAACCAGAGCTCGGTGATGAGGTACCCGTCGCTCGCGACAGCTTTACTGATAAAGGAGGCGGGAGGCGAGCCCAATCTGCAGGTGACCTGCCGCGACCGCAATCGCATGGCTATAGAGGCGGATCTGCTCTTCGCCTACACGAGGGGCATCAGGAGTGTCCTGTGCCTCACCGGCGACTCCGTGCCGGTAGGTGACCACAAGGACGCGAAGCCGGTTTTCGACATCGAATCGGTTCAGCTCATCAACCTCATCCGCACGATGGAGGAGGGCAAGGATCTTGGCGGGAACGAGATGAACGCTCCGGTCAAGTTCTTCAAGGGCGCGATAGTGACCCCGGAGGCGGTCCCGCTGGAGCCCCAGCTCATCAAGTTCGAGAAGAAGGTCGAGGCGGGTGCCAAGTGGTTCCAGACCCAGGCCATCTACGACATGGACAACTTCGCGAAGTTCATGAAGACGGCCAGGGATTATCCCGTAAAGATACAGGCCGGGCTGGTTCTCCTTGTATCCGTCGGTATGGCGCGATATATGAACGGCAACGTACCCGGCGTTTTTGTCCCGGATGACCTGATTGACGAGATGGCTTCCGCCGAGAAGGGCAAGGCGATTGATACGGGCATCAAGATAATGGCCCGTCAGGTAAAGCAGATCCGCGAGGAAGGCCTGGCCGACGGCGTTCATATAATGGCCATCGGCAAGGAGGGTGTAGTTTCCCGGATCCTCGAAGAGGCTGAGCTAGACATAACACAACTATAGGTCGGGGTCCGGGATGGATTTGGGGCCGCAGTACACTATGACTGCTATCGGTAGCCTACCGCACATAGACCCGGTTCAGGCATGCGCCTTGATGCTGGACGCACTGCCGGATATGCCTACCTGGCCCCAGCTTCCAAAGAGGAGCTTCCTCGAGAACATGTACGTCCAGTTCTCGGAAGGGCTGCCGGGCGTAAGGGTAGACGAGGACAATGGCAGGATCTGGTTCCAGGTGGACGAGAGCCTCGACGCGGACCTCGAGGGGTTCTACCAGGCGGTTATCGATGAGGACATAGACAGGTTCGCGATGAGTGAGGAGTACGCGGCCGGTCTGCATTACTTCCTGTCCGGCGCCCTCGAGGCCGAACTCGAACACAAGCCTTTTGTGAAAGGGCAGGTGACGGGACCCATATCTTTCGGGCTGACCGTGACGGACCAGAACAGGCGGGCCTCTCTCTACAACGAGACCCTCGAGCAGGTGATAGTGAAAGGCCTGACACTCAAGTCCAGGTGGCAGAGCTACGCGCTGAGGAGGGCCGCCCCGGGGGCGCAGGTCGTGATGTTCTTCGACGAGCCTTACCTGGTCTCGGTGGGATCAGCGCTCATCAGCGTCGGCAGAGAGCAGGTGGTCCGCGACATAAGTGAGTGCCTAGAGGGCTCCGGCGCTGACCTCACCGGTGTACACTGCTGCGGGAACACAGACTGGTCGATATTGTTCGAGACGGGTGTCGATATCGTGAACTTCGATGCGTTCGAATATCTGGATGGTTTTATCGCGTATAACGAGGAGATAAACGAGCACGTCAAGCGCGGTGGGTTGATCGCCTGGGGAGTCGTCCCTAATGACGAGAGGGCTTTTGACGAGACGGGTGAGATGCTGGCCGGGATAATCGAGAGCGCCTTCGATACCCTCGAGGCCCGGGGGGTGGACCGCGCGGTGCTCGCGAGCCAGTCGATAATCTCCCCCGCCTGCGGGCTGGG
>JAENXM010000028.1 GCA_016649525.1 Actinomycetota bacterium | reverse complement strand
GACGGAGGCGACGACCACGAGGACTGTGAAGATTACGTCGCCGGCTGTAACCTTATTGGATCTCTTCTTACTCATGGTATTACCTCTGGCGAAGTACTCGCGTTTTCGCCCTGCACCGGCAGATATTCTACCATCAAACCCGGCGTGGTCGGCAACGACAAGCGCCATAGGGGACGGCAGATGTTAAAAGTGAAAGTATTTGATCGCTTCGCCAGGCAGTGGATCTTATCCGGGGGCTGTCTCAGAAAGACCGGCGGCGAGCTCCTCGATGCCGGCCCTGTCCGGAGGATACTCGAGGATCTCGGTCTCTATGGTATCCTCGCTGTCGGTGTCCAATCCGTGGTGGTCGAGGTAACCGCGGATCTTGCCCGAAACCCTGTTGGTCGCGATCGCGGCGCCGTCGAGGTTCGTGTTCGGGAACAGCAGCATGAACTCCTTGTCCGCTGTGTGCGCCGCCTCGTCGACTCCGCGGATGTTGCCCCGGACGACCGAGTTCCCGATCTCCTTTATCAACTTGTTCCGGGCCTTCTGCTTCAGGGGGGAGAAAAGGTCTTCCCTGATCGCGAAGCTCGCGAGCGAGAACTTCAGGCCGTAGCGGTCGAACTCGTTTATCTTATTCTCCAGCAGCTTGGCGAAGTACTTCGCGTTATAGAGGTTGGTTACGTCGTCGATGTAATCGTGGTGCTCCAGCTTGACGAACAGGTACCTGAGGCGGGTGTTGAGCTCTCCGGCCGCGAAGGCGACTGCACCGTACACACCCGTCCTGAAGAGGAAGAGCTCGAGTGCTATGGAAAGCTGGCCGGACATGAACGAGAATAAGACGATAGCGTATATGGAAGTGGAAATAATGAATGAGACGACAGCCCCCTTGAGGCCGTAGTGCAGGCCTCCCCAGAGAGCCACCAGGATCAATGCCTGGCCCACTATCTCCGGGCCCATGTTGGCGCCCGAGAGGGTCGCAATAGAGGTCCCTATGACCGCGCAGACACCGACACCCATCGTGAGAAGTTCAAACCATGAGTACTTCAACTCTTACCTCCTGACAATATCTCTTTCATAATTTGTGTCCGTTGGGGCAACTCACTTCCCCCGTCGCGCTGTCGTAACCGTAATCGCTTTTTTCGCATTGCGGCATTTTTCTCAGGTAGCCCTCGGCCACGAGCGTATCCAGGTTGGGCGGAAGCTTGCCGTTAGCGGCTTCATACTGCGTTACAATGCCTTCCATGGTTCTGAGGTTCGATTTGCAGCCGGCCTCTTGCGCCCGCGCGCGGGTAAAGGTCACACTCAATAACGCTATCGATACCAGGATCGCGAGTATGCATATCACTATCATCAGTTCAACGAGAGTGAAGCCGTCTTCACCGACCGCTCCTATCCCGATGCGTTTCATAAACCGATGCCTCCCTCCGTTCGGCGGATGTGAATATCGCCTCTATCAGCAGTATTTGACGGGCTCTCTCTGAACAACGCCGTCCACTTTGTTATTATGTTTATCGGCTTTTTAGATCCGCTTTATTAGCGATCACGCAACTGAGGGTCGTTTCTAGACAGGAGGCGGAAGTTGGTTTCAAGCGAAATAGGGTTGGGAGATGTCCGAATCGTACCTATCGTGACGTCGCGCTTCCGTCTCGACGGGGGCTCCATGTTCGGTTCCGTCCCCAAGGTCCTGTGGGAGAGGAAGGCGCCCGCGGATGGGTCCAACCGCATAGTGCTCAACGTCAACTCCCTTCTCGTCGAGACGGGCGGTCAGGTCGTCTTCATCGAAGCGGGGATGGGCTCGAAGTTCGACAGCAAACAGATGGAGATCTACGCGCTTTCTGACAGGGACGCGGTCGCAGGGCTCCGGAAGGCGGGAGTCTCGCCCGAGGATGTAGACATAGTGATACTCACGCACCTCCACTTCGACCATGCAGGCGGTTCCACGGGCTTGAACGAGTCGGGTGACCCGGTCCCCGTTTTCCCGCGCGCGCGCTTCATCGTCCAGGAGGAAGAACTGAGGGGAGCCCGGGAGCCCCTTCCGCTGGCGGCGGGTTCCTACGACCTGAGGGACTTCGAGCCGCTCATCGAGAGCGGGCTGATCGAGACTGTCGATGGCGATGAAGAAGTCGCACAGGGAGTCTTCGTCGAGCGGACGGGAGGGCATACGAAAGGACACCAGGTGGTAAGGCTTCTTTCGGGCGGCGAGGAGGCTCTGTACCTCGGTGACCTCGTACCGACGGCGGCCCACCTGAGGCTCAACTGGCTCATGAGCTGGGACCTCGAGCCCGAGGTCGTTTACGAGGAAAGGGCAAGGATTCTCGCCGACGCGGAGAGGCGGCAGGTCCGGGTCTTCTTCTGCCACGACCCGGAGGTGGCTTCCTCTCGCATAAACCGGCATTCTCCCTCGTCTTACGAACTGGTGGAGAGCACTGTCCGTAAGGCGGTCTGTTGAGTCCCATGGAGACTACGACATCGCGGGTCGGGATAACCACAACGGTCCCTGTCGAGGTCATCTTCGCGGCCGGCCTGGAGCCGCTGGACCTCAACAACGCGTTCGTATCTCATCCTGCGGGAGGCGGGCTTATCGAGCGCGCAATTGCCGATGGGTTTCCGCAGAACACGTGCGCCTGGCTCAAGGGCATATACGGGGCGGTCGTGGAGCTGGGTCCACGGAGGGTGATAGGCGTGGTCCGCGGCGACTGCTCCGGGGCGGTGGTACTGCTCGAGGCGCTGGAGGCCCGGGGCGTCGAGGTCATCCCCTTCTCTTTCCCCTTTCCTCCGTCACGAGAGGAGATGGAGCGCGAGATGAATAAGCTCTGCCTGGCTCTCGGGACCACCGTCGAAGACGCCGAGATGTGGCGCCGTGAGCTCTTGCCGGTACGAGAGCTGCTGGGTGAGGTCGACCGTATGTGCTGGCAGGAGAACAAGGTGACAGGCCTCGAGGATCATCTCCGGCTCGTGGGATCGAGCGACTTTGGGGGGGACCCCGGGCGGTACAGGGAGGAGCTGGAGGGTTTCATAGAGGAGACAAAGGGGCGCGAGCCGTTAGACGAGAGGGAGGGGATTCCTTTTGCACGCGAGGTAAGGCTCGGTTACCTGGGCGTACCGCCTATCACCCCGGGGATCTTCTCTCAGGTCGAGCGGCTCGGGGCGCGGTTCGTCTTCCATGAGGTCGCGCGGCAGTTCTCCATGCCGAATCATGTCCGGGATATCATCGAGCAGTACCTTGACTACACCTACCCGTACACTCTTCGCGCGAGGTCCGAAGACATCAACCGCGAGTCCGAGAAGAGAGGCCTCGACGGGCTGGTGCATTACGTCCAGAGCTTCTGTCATCGCAATATGGAGGATGTCGTCTTCACGAGAGCGCTCGGGGCACCGCTCCTGACGGTCGAGTGCGACTGCCCTGGAGAGCTGGGTGCCGCGGCCGTGTCGAGGCTCGAGAGCTTCATACAGGTCATCGGCGAGAACCTCTGAAGTGGTACTATAGTTGTCAAGCCTTAAACACTCTTGTGTCGAGGGGTGCAGTCTGAGATGTACAGGATCGGAATAAAGTGCAGGTTCAGTGCGGCCCACCAGCTCGAAGGCCACCCGGGCCGGTGCTCCCGCCTGCACGGACATTCCTGGAAGGTGGAGGCCGTGTTCGCCGCCGGAGAGATCTCATCTGAAGGCATGCTCCTCGATTTCGACGATGCCGGAGCCGCGCTGGAGGATGTGGTCGCCCCCTTCGACCACTGTCTGCTGAACCAGGTCGAGCCTTTCAACAGGGTCGCGCCCACGGCTGAGAACGTGGCCAGGGAGATCTTCGAGCGTCTTGACTCGCGCGCCCGGGGGACCGCATGGCCGGCAAGTCTAGAATCCGTCACGGTGTGGGAATCCGAGGATGCCCGGGCCACATTCGACGGCGGATAACGCCGCAGTCCGTCTCAAGAGGGGGCCGCGTTACTGGTCATATGACATCGGTGGCGATACAATTTGGAATGCCGCTTCCGGCGACACATCAGCAGTGACGATTGCCGTGGGACGCGTTCGTAGCGTTGACGAGGGGACTAAGCCTTGAAGGGTAAGTATCTCAAGGGAAAGACCATCGAATATGACGGTTCACAGCTTTCCCCGCTCTGGGCGTACGAGAATCTCGACCTTCTCGGTGACAGCATCGTGGCCTTCAGGGGTCCGTGTAGCGTGAGCGATGAGCACATCGTGGATGTGGAGAACGCCAAGAAGAACTCCATCATCTCCTCACAGGACATGCTCCACTTCCTGGTCGAGGACTTCGGATGCGGCATCAACGAGATCGTGCTCGTTCAGCGCCTGCTGGTCACAGTCGTGATAGAGGCACTCAGGGATTCCGAGATGCATGAGGAGGTCGACCTCGAGCGGGAATACGACAACATATTCGCTTACCTGCAGGATGAGGAAGAAAGGCGCAAGCTCACGGTCTCCGTGGCCACGGTCAGCCCCGTGTCCGGAGTGATACACCTGGGGCTGAACGTTATCGGGGAGGGCGCTCCCGCCCGTGCTACCGGCCTTACCGAACTGGGAGTTGAGGACATCGACAAGTTTGCAGTAGACGTATTGCGACGGTTCATCGAGGAGATGCAGAACGTAAGGATGGACTCCAGCAAGGTGCGGCCGGTTTACTGATCCTTGAAGGGAAGAGAGAGTTGGAGACCAGCGGGAACATCGAAGAGATATTCGACTCGGTCCAGGGAGAAGGGTTGCTCATCGGCTCGAGGCAGGTATTCGTACGCCTGGGAGGCTGTAACCGCGCATGCTCGTTTTGTGATACTCCTCAGGCGAGGCGTCCCGCCGCAACGTGCAGGGTTGAGACGGAGCCCGGCAGTGGTCGTTTCGAGTACCTGCCCAATCCCCTCAGTGTGGACGAGGTCATGAGGGTGGTGGGGCGTCTCTGGTTCACAGGACACCATTCCGTGTCGGTCACGGGCGGCGAGCCGCTTGTGCAGGCCGATTTCCTTCAGGCGCTGTTGCCTGCTGTCACGGCGGAGGGCCATAAAGTATATCTCGAGACGAACAGCACCTGTCCGGATGAGCTTCCAGATCTTGTTCCCGACATCGAGTATGTCGCTGCCGATATAAAACTCTCCTCCTGTACCGGAGAGCCAAACAGGTTCGACGACAACCTCGAGTTTCTCGAGAAGTGCGACGTCCCCTTACTTTTCGTTAAGATGGTCGTGACCAACGAGGTTGACGTAGATGAGCTTGTCGAGTCGCTGCGGCTCGTTTCAAGCTCCGGAAGATCACCTACCGTCGTTATCCAGCCGGTCACCGGCAGGAGGGGAGAGATAGGTATCGGAGGCCTGCTCCTCCTGGAGCTCCAGCAGAGGGCTTTGGAGATCCATCCAGACGTGAGGGTCATCCCCCGCATCCAACAGATCCTTCGGATCGCCTGAGCTCCCTTCTCATCTTCATCGCTGCGAGTGCCAAAGACAGTGTTACCAGTGACGCCTGTGAGACAGTCGAAGCGAACAGGCCGGTCTGTATCTGCGGAAGGGTCTCATTGTGGGTCGGGAAGAGGTAGGTCTTCCTGTCCACTTCCTTGAACAGCTTCCTCAGAAGCTCGACGTCGGGCAGCGCCGACCCGATAGCGCCGCAGGTGGCAGATCGGCGGGGGTCGAGCCTACCGATGGTTTTCGAGGAGGCGATCGAGTAGATCAGGGCCACCCCCAGCATGCTGTCCACCACGTACCATATATCGGAATCCGGGTCATGATGCGGGAGCACATCGAGCGGTATATGGCTTGCCGCGCATACAATAAACGCGGGCAGAGGCCGGCCTATGAGGTAGCCCCAGGCAGCGCCCGTGGCGGTGTGCGTGATCCAGTGCAACAGTCCTCCAGGTTGCATTTCGACTTACGGGTGTATTGTACAGGAGCGCGCGGGTTTCGCGGGAACGCTTGACCCCAAGGGACTGCCTGATTACTTTAATGCCGGTCAGGGGAGAATCAGACGCCGACGATGTTCGAGGACAGAAAAGCATACACGATAGCAGAGAAGAAGGCGGCCGAGGATCTGGCGCGGCTCGACCCTCATAAGATCGTAGCTGAAAGAGGCGTGTCGTTCGACGACGGCAGCGGGACGTTCACGGTCCCGTTTCTCGGACAGGAGCTTGAGGTCTCGTTCCCGGGGGGTTGGTCAACAGTAGCGATGGGAGGCGACTGGAAGGCGCAGTGGTCGTGCTGGTCCTTCACTACCTGGTTTACAGGGGAGAACCCCTTAGAGACCAGGGGTGGCTTGCGTACAGGGACATGCCCCGTGCCCGCCATTTCGCGAGTGCGTTCGAGCAGATGGCGGAGCAGAGGATGGCCGGTCATTTCAGCGACAACCCCGGTGGGATAGAGGCGCCGGCACGAGAGCTGTGGGGCGAGCCCGCCCGGATGGGCGACCGCTCGTTCGATATCCCCGTGTTCCCGCGCCTGTCTCTGCTGGTCGTCCTCTGGAAGCCGTCGGAAGTCGAAGAGGGATCCGCGAGGATACTCTTTCCACCGGGCGCCCCTCACTACCTTCATTCAGAGGATCTTGCGGCGCTCGGCGTCGTCCTCGCGGAGCGGATGGTAGGGCTGGATACCCGTAAGCAGGGACCTTCCGGTGGTGTATAATTAACCGGCCGTGACAGCCTGAAGCCTGCGCCAGTTATCATCAGGTCAGCGTCAGACATGAGTGTAAGACCTTTTCAGGGAGGATGTTTACAGGGATGTCTGAAAAGAGGTATCTGATTGCCCACGATGTTGGGACCGGTGGGAGCAAGGCCGCTCTCACCGACCTCTCCGGCAACATTCTTGCGAGCAGGTTCGAGCCCTACGATACCAGCTATCCGCGGGAGAACTGGGCCGAGCAGGACCCCGGGGACTGGTGGAAGGCGATAACGTCGACGACCAGGGAGGTGCTTGGTGAGTCCGACGCGGCTCCTGATGAAGTAGCCGGCATCGTATTCGCCACACAGATGATAGGCGTGCTCCCGGTCGAGCGGAACGGTAACCCCCTGCGTCCCGCGATCATATGGCTCGATGGCCGCGCCCAGGAACAGGCCGACAAGATAATCCGCCGCCTTACCAGGCCGATTCTACTCTCTGTCGCCGGCGGGCTACCCACCGGCAAGGACGTCATACCCAAACTCATGTGGCTCAGGCAGCACGAGCACGATGTCTACAAGGACACCTACAAGATACTCGAAGTTGACAGTTACCTGGTCTGCCGCTCCTGCGGCGAGTTCGTTTACGACCACGCCGCTGCGTCAGCGACCGGTATGTTCAACTTCAAGAAGAAAGACTGGGACCTCATGCTCTTCAAACTCTTCCGGCTCGACCCGGAGAAGATGCCCGGCGTCGCGGCGTCTTTCGACAGGGCCGGAGACCTGAAGGAATCCGCGGCGAAGGAGATGGGTCTGCCAGCGGGGGTGCCGGTTTTCTGCGGTACCGGAGACGTTCCGAGCGCCACTGTCGGCTCGGGGGCGGTGCTGGACGGGCAGGGCCATGTCTATGTCGGCTCATCGGGGTGGATAGCCGTGACGATTCCGAAGGCCGCCAATGACGGCCGAAAGGGGATTGTGAGCATCGCTTCGGCCGACCCTTCCCGTTACATCCTGCTGTCCGAGACGGAGAGCGCGGGGGCGTGTTTCAAGTGGTTCGCGGAGAACCTGGCGCCGAAGGATGTCGACTACGGTCCGGGCATGGACGTCTTTGACTACCTGAACAAGGTCGCTGCGGAGGGGCCGCCGGGCAGCAACGGGTTGATATTCTGCCCATGGATGTACGGCGAGAGGTCGCCTATCCCCGATACAACGGTGCGGGGTGGCTTCGTGAACCTGAGCCTCGACCACAAGCGCTGCGACGTGGCGAGGTCGGTCTTCGAGGGGGTTGCGCTCCATGCCCGGTGGATGCTGGAGGGCGTTCGCGGTTGTGGCTTCGACGACCTGGTGTTGAGGGCGATCGGCGGCGGGGCGAAGAGCGAACTGTGGATGCAGATATACGCGGACGTCCTGAGAGTCAGTATCGAGACTGTCGCCGAGCCGCAGCACTCCGGGGCGCGAGGGGCGGCGTTGATCGCCGCCATCGGCCTGGGCACCTACAGCGATTTCGCGTCCGTGCGCGACGCGGTCAAGGTGACCGGGGTATATACCCCGAGGGAGGAGAACCGCAGAGTCTACGACGAGGCTTTCGTGACTTTCAAGGAGACGTATACGAGATTGAAGAAGCTTTATCAACGCGTAAACGCCGGTGAATAAACGGATCGTTTCCCGGCGATTTAGATAGATCGGTCAATCGATAGCAAGGACAAGGAGGACGACAGATGGCAGCGCCAAAGAAAAAAGCCGCGGCCAAGAAGGCAAAGGTCAGCAGGCTCCCGGCGGGAGAAGAGGCCTGCGTGCTCGGACCTTACGATGCCGAGCCACACGCCCTTCCGGAGGGCATCGACATGGAGACCCACGTGATCGCGACATACTACACCGCATGGCCTAAAGAGCTGAACATAGTGGCTCTCTCGCCGGTGCTGGCGATCGAGCAGTCGACCGGCACCTGGATACCGGTGCCCGGGGAGACGCCTGAGGTCAGGGCACGTCACGTCGCCAAGGTGATAGGTGTCTACGAGGCGCCCGAGTTCGAGTACATGGTTCCAGACGACGTCAAGGAGCGCCAGTACATAATCCAGATCGCTTTCCCGGCCGCCAACATCGAAGCACAGATACCGATGCTCCTGACGGCGTGCCTCGGAAACATCAGCATGGGCGGGAAGATCAAGCTGATCGACCTGCGCATGCCGAAGGCGCTCCTGGACGGGTTCCAGGGGCCCAGGTTCGGCGTCGACGGCTTATACAGGGCGCTCGGAATACCAAGGAGCAAGAGGCGCCCGCTCCTGAACAACATGATAAAGCCCTGCAGCGGTTATCCTCTCGAGGTGGGAACGGACCTCTTCTACAAGGCCGCCGTCGGTGGGTGTGACGTCGTCAAGGATGACGAACTGATCGCCGACATGGCCTACAACAGTGTTGTTGGGAGGGTAAAAGCCTACATGAAGATGGAGAAGCGCGTCTTTGAGGAGACGGGCGAGCACACCCTCTATACCGTTAACATCACGGACCGCCTGCCCAAGATGTTCGATCTGGCGCACGCGGTGGTCGAAGCCGGTGGCAACGCGCTTATGGTCAACTACCTCGCGGTGGGGCCCGAGGCCATGAGGGCGCTTGCCGAGGACAAGGACATAAACCTGCCTATCCTCGGACACATGGACTGCGCGGGCGCTTTCTACATGGCGCCGGAGCACGGCGTCTCGTCGTGGCTCGTGCTCGGTAAGATACCCCGACTCTGCGGCGCGGACGCACTCGTTGTGCCGTTCGCGCTTGGAGGGAAGGCGCCGTACCTCGTCGAGCGGTTCGACCAGACTGCTCGCTGCCTGACCTACCCGTTCGGTGACTTGAAACCCACGATGCCTATGCCGTCCGGCGGCATCACGCCGATCAACGTGCCCGACGCGGTGCGTGAGCTGGGCAACGACATAATGATCGGCTCGGGCGGCGGCATACACGCGCACCCGGAGGGCTCGGCCGCGGGCGCAAGGGCGTTCAGGCAGGCGATAGACGCGACGGTCAAAGGAATACCCCTCGAGGAAGCCGCGAAGGAGAACAAGGAACTAGCCATCTCTCTCGGCCTGTGGGGTGTGCATACCGAGTTCGAGACCGGGTAAGCAAGGCTGAGAGAAGCAGAGGGAAAACCGCCCGACCGCCGCTGCGAATTTGGGCGTTCCGCGTGCTTGTTGTATCATACGTGGGAAAGACGAATAGCGAGCGGTCGGTAATATGGATAGGGTACTGCTTCTGAATGCGACGTTCGAACCCCTGTGCGCTGTCAGCGTGAGGCGGGCTATAGTGCTCATGTTCAAGGGCAAAGCCGAGGTTCTGGAAGGGGACGGCGGGGCGCTCCACTCGGAAAAACTCACCATCGCGATACCTTTGGTGATCCGGCTTGTCTATTACGTGAAGGTTCCTTATTACGGCAGAGCTAACCTCTCGCGAAGGGCGGTTTTTGCCCGTGACTCCTGGGCCTGCCAGTACTGCGGTGGCAAGGCCGAGACGATGGACCACGTCGTGCCCCGCAGCCGCGGGGGCGCCCACTCCTGGGAGAACGTCGTCGCGGCATGCAGGCGGTGCAACAGCAAGAAGAAGGACAAGCTGCCTGTTGAGGCCAGCCTTAAGTTGAGGAGGAAGCCCGGGGTTCCTCGAGGCCCCGCTACGGTGAGTCTTGAGCTGGGAAGGGTACGGCCGGAGTGGGAACGCTACCTGGAGTACTGCCGGTAGCGCATCCATGAAGTTCGGTTCTTACGCGCTTGTAGCTCAGGGGATAGAGCAGTGGCCTCCGGAGCCACGTGTCGGGGGTTCGAATCCCTCCAAGCGCGCCAGGCAAAGAAGTGACAGACAGCAGGATGGGAGAAACAGATGGACCTGACAAGCTACCTGGAGCAGTGGAAGGGCAAGGAAGTCGCCGCTTTTTGTGGTCCGATAAAGTACAGGGGCATACTCGAGGAGCTTATCGACAGCGGTTTTCTCCTTTTGACAAACGTAGCGGTGATTAACCCCTTGTCGCAGGAGACCCTGGAGTACAAGAGCTGTGTTCTCAACGTCGATGAGATATCGGGGATCGCGACCGAAGAGGTTGTGGGGCGCGGCGGTAATATCACCGATGAGTTGTCCGGAGAATTCTAGATATCGGGAGGTATGCGGAATCGAACTGGTACCGAAAAGAATACTGGCCGTTTTCGTCATGCTGATCCTTTTCCTCTCGGTTGTTGCGGTTCTTGCCGGTTGTGGTTCCACGACGACTGAGACCCAGTCGGCTACCGAGGGCGGGCTGCTGAAGGAAACACAGGAAGCGGCGAATGAGGCGGCACGCGAGGCTAACCTCAGGATCATAGACTCGAGCGTCGAGCTCTACTATGCGGAAAACGGCACCTACCCTTCTGATATCAACCAGCTGGTCCCCACATACCTGCCAAAGATACCGACCGACCCGGCAGGGGGCACCTATTACCTCGTGATGGAGGGAGAACAGCCAAAAGCGGCAGTGAAGTAGCGACGCGAGAGCTGTCTCAGGACTCCTTAACGAAATTCATCTTCAGGTTGTCTATCGTGCTGGAAAGGGGCTTGAGCTCGTCCTCCGGTAGCCTGTCGGAGAGCCCCTTCACCATAGCGTCCAGGCAATCGATGGCGAGCTTCGCCTGCTCCATGTCGCGGAACTTCTCGTTGACCTCATGAGGGATCCCCATCTTCTGGTAGGCGAGGCTCGAAAGCGAGATCATCATATCGAGTACCACGTCTTTTACGGTTATCTTCTCCAGCGCCTTCTCTATCTGCTCACGGAGCTCCTCCTCGGACAGCTCCTCTCCCGCGCCCTTCTCGGGCGGCTCCCCGCCTTTTGCCTCTTGATCGCCGTAGGGGGTCCAAAGCTTTGATGAAGAACCAGGACCTTTACCTTCCTCAACAGGCTCTTCTTCTATGGTATTTTCTTTTTCGTCTTCTTCGCCTTTATCGCTCATCGAAATCCCCTCTCATGCCCGCTAGATCGCATAATAAATATAGCACAATGCCGGCTTGTGGGTGTAAGAGGAGACATGTGTAGGTTCAGAAACGTAGTGAACACCCCCTGTACTTGCTTTGCACAAGTAAGCGAAGCAAGGAGGTGTTCAAATGAAAGGCCATCTCGGCACTTCAAGTATCTACCACATAAGGCTTCCCGAGCAATGGAAACTTGAGAGGATGACGGCGGAGCTCTCGCGGGAAGCCAGGAAAAGGCTCCGCTGGATAGACCACTACCTTAAGCACGGGAACGCGAGCCTGACCAGCCGCTACTTTGGGATATCGAGGACAACCTTGAACAAGTGGGTAAGGAGGTTCGAGAAGAGAGGCTTGAGAGGCCTCGAAAGCCTCTCTTGCGCGCCGAAAAGGAGGAGGGCTTCCACCATCCCTTTCGAGACGGTGTCTCTCGTCGTAAGCGCAAGAAGGGAACACCCGTATTTGAGCAAGCACAAGATAGCGGTCGTCTTGAGGCGCGACCACGGGGTGGCGATCTCCGCCTCCTCAGTGGGCCGCATCCTCAAAAGGAAGGGGCTCTACGACGAGAAGGCGTCAAGGAAGAGGAGGAAGGCCGCTAAACGGGGCAAAAAGAAGCTCAGGGCCGGAAGGTGGATGAAGGACGCCTTCCCGGGCTCGCTCGTCCAGGTGGACACCAAGCACCTGAGATTCGCTGGCATCAAGTTTTACCAGTGCACAGCCGTCGACTGCTTCTCCCGGATAGCCTACCTACGG
>JAENXM010000241.1 GCA_016649525.1 Actinomycetota bacterium | reverse complement strand
GAGTCGGTCGGGTGTATCGGTGGGTGGTCCGTCGCGAACTTCTTCCCGCGCGTGGGCTTGAACTGACCTTTCTTCAGGAGCTCTTCCGCGAGCGGGCCGATGACATCGGCGCCGGCTATCGACTCCAGGATGACCCGCATCGAGAGCGAATCGGGATACACCGTGTTGTCCACCCTCGGGTAGCTGATGAGTCCTCTCGCGTAGAGGCTCTCGGCGATTTCCATGGCGCGCGCGGGTCGTAACCTGATGCTGGAAGCGGCCGCCAGGAAGGCCGTGGTATTGAACGGGGCGGGCGGGCTCATGGTGCGGTCTTTCTTCTTCACGACTGTAACCGAGCCCTCCTCGCCGATGTTCTCGAATGCGGCCTGCGCCGCAGCCTCCTCGGTGAAGCGCTCGGTCTGGTGGCGTGCCGTGAACGTCCCGCCCCCGTCCTCGAGGGTAACCCGCAGTTGCCAGTAATCCTCGGGCTTGAACGCCTGTATCGCCCTCTCCCGGTCCACCACTATGGCGAGGGTCGGGCTCTGCACGCGCCCGACCGAGAGGAACCTTCGGCCGAGCCGGGTTGTGGCAAGCGAGATGAAGCGGGTCAGCGCCGCTCCCCATATCAGGTCTATTTCCTGCCGGGCCTCCCCGGCGCGGGCAAGGTCCGTATCGAGCTCGTCGATCTCATCGAAAGCGCGCCTGATCTCCGCCGGCGTGAGCGCAGAGAAGCGAGCGCGGGTGAAGGTGGCCTTCGGGTTCGCCTCCCGGACCAGCCCCATGACGTCCGCGCCTATGAGCTCGCCCTCCCGGTCATAGTCGGTCGCGATCACCACGCTCTCGGCCTCTTTCGCGAGCCTCTTCAAGGTCGTTGCGAGGGTCTTCTCGGCCGGCGTCTTCAAGATATCGGCATCGAGCAGTTCCTTTGGGTCGACCTGCTGCCACTGCCGGTACTCATCGGGGAAATCGACCTTCATTATGTGTCCGCGGAGGCCAAGGCACTTTACCTCCTCCCCGTCCGTGCTGAAGACATAGATGGGGCTGCGGGGAGTCCCCTCGCGCTTTGCCTTACCCCCTGAGAGCACAGTGGCGATGCGGTTGGCCGTTTGGTTCTTCTCTGTGACTATCAACTTCATGGCAAAGAAGTCTACCGGATAGCGGGAGAGACGGTCAAAGGGGAGGACCCCACCCCTACTTGAAAAACAGCGGGACGAAGAGCAGGGATACGACTGTCATCACCTTTATCAGGATGTTCATGGCCGGTCCCGAGGTGTCCTTGAACGGGTCGCCTACCGTGTCACCCACGATGGAGGCCGCGTGGGTCGGGGTGCCTTTGCCGCCCAGGTTCCCGCCTTCGATGAACTTCTTGGCGTTGTCCCATGCCCCGCCCGCATTCGCCATCATGATTGCAAGTAAGAAGCCGCAGACGAGCGCCCCCGCCAGGAAGCCTGCGAGCGCCTCGACGCCCAGGAACCTGCCGACAAGGAGCGGACAGGCGATCGCGAGGGACCCGGGAAGGAGCATCTCGTAGATGGCCGTGCGCGTGGTCATGTCGACGCACTTCGCGTAATCTGGCTTTGCCCCAGTCTCCCCCTCGCGGAGCCCCGGTATCTCCCTGAACTGCCGTCGGACCTCCTCGACAACCGAGAAAGCCGCCCGTCCGACCGCGTTGAGCGTGAGAGCGCTGATGATGAACGGCAGGCACGCCCCAAGCAGAAGGCCTACGATGAACTTGTAATCGCCCACCACATCCACGGCGGAGAGCCCTGTCGCCTGGGCGTAGGCGGCGAAAAGGGCGAGGGCTGCGAGCGCCGCCGAGCCGATGGCGAACCCCTTGCCGATTGCGGCGGTGGTGTTACCGACGGAGTCGAGGTTGTCGGTAATCTCCCTGACCTCCGGCTCGAGCTTGGCCATCTCGGCGATGCCCCCCGCGTTATCGGCGACCGGCCCGTAGGCGTCGACCGACACCACAATGCCGGTGGTGCAGAGCATCCCGAGTGCCGCGAGGCCGATCGCGTAAATACCCCCACCGCCCGGGATGGCGCGGTTTCCCGTCCAGAACGAGATGCCCATGGCGATGCCGACCATGATTATCGGGAACGCGGTCGAGAACATACCTGTGGCCAGGCCCCGTATTATCGTGGTCGCCGCTCCTGTCTGGGAGGCCTTCGCGATCTCCCGTACCGGCCTGTAGTGGTCTGAAGTGAAGTACTCGCTCACCAGTCCTATGCCTATCCCGGAGCCGATCCCCATTACGAGCGACCACGCGAGCCCGATATAATTCCAGCCCAGTATCGCCCAGACCAGCAGGATAGAAGTGACTGTAGCGAGCACGGCGGTGATGTAGGTAGCGCCAGTGAGTGCTCTCTGGGCACGCCCCCCCGGCCGTATCCTAACCATGAGCGTGCCCAGGACGCAGCAGATAATCCCCGCGCCGGCTATCGCGAGGGGAAGTATCATCCCCCTCGCGCCGATGATCGGGCCGCCCGTTTGCAGCGGGGCCCTGTAAACGATGCCCGAGCTGGCGATCGCAATCGGGGCCACGATTGCAGCCACGTAGGACTCGTAGAGGTCCGCACCCATGCCGGCAACGTCGCCAACGTTGTCACCCACATTGTCGGCGATGACGGCGGGATTGCGAGGGTCGTCCTCGGGTATCCCCGCCTCCACCTTACCGACAAGGTCGGCCCCGACGTCGGCCGCCTTGGTGAAAATGCCGCCGCCGACGCGCGCGAAAAGCGCGACGGAAGAGGCTCCCAGTGAAAAGCCGAGTATTATGTTCACTGAGTTCCAGAAGCCAAGCCAGACCTCGAAGATGACGTAGCAGATGGTAAGGCCGAGCAGGCCCAGACCCGCGACGGTAAGACCCATCACTGCGCCGCCCCTGAACGCCACCGTGAGCGCTTCGGCCTCACCGGTCCGAGCCGCCTCCGTCGTCCTCGAATTGGCCCTCGTCGAAACGGACAGCCCTACGAAGCCGGCGCCGAGCGAACAGGTGGCGCCGAAGATGTAGCAGACCGCTGTCATCCAGCCGTCTCTGAGCAGGAATGTCAAGAGCAGGACCATAAG
>JAENXM010000205.1 GCA_016649525.1 Actinomycetota bacterium | reverse complement strand
TTCAAGAGGGGGGCGAAGATCGCGAGCGCGCGGTTCACGCTCCTCAAGGGCGCCGGGGCGCTCCTGGAGCGAGCCCTAATCAACTTCATGTTGGACCTGCACACACGCGAGAACGGCTACACAGAGGTATTCCCGCCTATATTGAACAACCCCGACGCGTTCGTGGGGGTCGGGCAGCTTCCGAAGTTCGCGAAGGACATGTTCTGGTGCCGCGACGACGACCTCCTGCTGGTCCCGACCGCCGAGGTTCCCGTCACCAACATCCACCGGGACGAGATGCTCCGCGAGGAGGACCTGCCGCTGAAGTACGTCGCTTACACGCCGTGCTTCCGGCGCGAGGCGGGCTCCTACGGAAAGGACGTGCGCGGCATCATCAGACAACACCAGTTCAACAAGGTAGAGCTCGTGAAGTACGCGCACCCGGACAACTCCTTCGCGGAGCTGGAGGGGCTCACCTCAGATGCCGAGGACGTACTGAAAAATCTCGGGATACACTACCGTGTCGTGGTCCTCTGCACCGGCGACATCGGCTTCGCGGCAGCGAAGTGCTACGACCTCGAGGTCTGGCTGCCAGGCGCGGGAGAGTTCAAGGAGATATCGTCGTGCTCCTGCTGCACCGATTTTCAGGCGCGGAGGGCTAACATCCGCTTCAAACCGGCTGGTGGTGGAAAACCCAGGTTCGCGCATACCCTGAACGGCTCCGGCATCGCGATAGGGCGGACGATGGCGGCGATACTCGAGAACTTCCAGCTCGACGACGGGCGCGTGGTGGTCCCGCCCGCGCTCCAGCCCTACATGAACGGTATGACCCTCATCGAGTAGCCCGGCCTCTCCCCACCTTTAGCCCGGCCTCTCAGGCCGGGGAAGAAGACGGGCTGAGAGCTCCCCACCTTTAGCCCGGCCTCTCAGGCCGGGTAACGCGGGTCTGAGAGACCCGCCTAAATGGGCCGGGATTCCGCGTCACCTGTTTATCTCGATGAACTCCTCGAGCTTCCCCTTGTTTTGAAGCGCCTTTATCCCGAACTCCCGCATGGTCTCCGGTGTCTCTGGCATGTCCTCGCGCCGCACGAGTTCTAACGCATCCGTGTCGCACCCGGAAACGCATATCCCGCACCCGATGCACCTGTCGGTGTCGACTTGCGCGACTTCGTCGATGACCTCTATCGCGTCGAGCGGGCAGCGGTCCTCGCAGACGGCGCAACCGTTGCAGAGCTCTTCGTCCACGGAGGCGAGGAAGCCGGAGGTGGCAAGGAAGTTCGGGATCTTGAGCTCTATGATGGAGCGCAGGAAGCCGCAGCAGCACGGGCAGCAGTTGCAGATGAACTGGAGTTTGTCCTGCGAGTTGTTGACGTTGTGGACGAGCCCAATCTCGTCGAATTCCTTGAGCTTCCGCTTCATCTCCTCCTTCGAGATGTAGCGCGCGAACCCGCGGTCGACCAGGTACCTGCAGGTGTCGTCGAAGAGCATGCACGCCTCGAGCGGCGCGTCGCAGTTGGCGAATGCGGTCCTGCACGCGCAGTGAGCGAGCCCGAGGATCTCCGCCTCGTCGATGAGCTGGTATACCTTCTCGTAGGTCAGGACCTGCGGCTCGCTCTCTATCTCGTCCTGGATCGGGATGACCCGCGCGATGGGAATAGCCTCAGGGCTCACTCTCGCGACCCGCTTGAGATAGTCATCCCACAGTCCCGCCAGCCTCTCCAGGGTCTCGTCCTTCACCCCCTTCATGAAAGGGAACTCGAATATGCCGGGCATCACTGGAAGCAGCGCGTATCCCCATTCGCCTTCCTTCTCCCGGGCGTAGGCGAGCCCCTTGTCGGCGAGGCTCTCCAGGCGCTCCTTCGCCTCCTCGGTCGGGACCCCCGCCCTCTCGGCGATTCTCCCGGCCGTCATCGGCAGAAAAGGCATAGCCGCGGCGACCTTCGCCTCCTCGGGAGTGAAGAGAATGGAGAGAATCTCCAGAATCTCCGGCGCCTCCGGCGCACCAGTCGGCGTCTTGTCCAGATGACTTCTCAGTTCCTCATAGATGTCCAATGGATCCTCCATTCCAGCCAGGGCTCCTGCTGAACCTATGTCGGTTCTCACTTGTTATAGAATACCAGATGGAGGGATGGCAGAGTGGACGATTGCGGCGGTCTTGAAAACCGTTGGGCCTTCACCGGTCCCGGGGGTTCGAATCCCTCTCCCTCCGCCAAAGGACCCCGTTCCGATGGGGTCATTTGGCGGGGTTGGGCTGAAGAACACGCGGTGGGGTCACCGCGCGCCGTCATCCACGCTTACAGTTGTCGTTTCGTATCATGTGGCCGCTGGTATGGGGAGACGGATGGGGCAATGATGAAGTCGGAAAACGAGTTGTATAGTGGCGCGTGGGGTGGTTCGAATCCCTCTCCCTCCGCCAGCAGGATAATCTGATGCTCGAAATAGAGAATGGTTCACGCGCCATGAAGAGCCAGTCGGGGTGTTGACGATTAGAGCCAAGAACAATTTCCGAGGCATAATGAACAAGAATAAACCAGAGATTTGCTGACGGTTGGAGATGTACGAGATGGCCGCTGGTATCGACAAGAGGATCCCACGAGTTACCGCTCTGATCGTCGTAGTAATTCTCGCCATCATGGTGCTCATATGCTCATCATGTGGCAACCAGTCGTTTAGCACGGAGGAACAGAACAGGCTCGATAGCGTCATAAGCGACTTTATGAAGGGCTATCACTTCCCGGGAGTTGTGGTAGGTGCATGGGTGCCCGAAAAAGGAACCTACAAGGTGGCAAAAGGGGTTTCGGACGTTAAGGCCAACAAGGCCATGGAGATAGATGACAAGTTCCGGATTGCGAGCGTTACGAAGTCCTTTGTCGGGACAGTTGCGCTACAACTTGTAGACGAGGGGAAACTCCGGCTCGACGACAACGTTGGCAAATACGTCCCCGGCGTGCCCAATGGTGAGAATATAACCATACGCCAGTTGCTTAACATGACCAGCGGGATTTATGACTATAGCGGTGACGAAGGATTCCTGCATGCCCTTGCATCAGATATTACGAAGAAGTGGACACCCCAAGAGCTCGTTGAAATAAGCTTCTCTCACGAGCCCTATTTCCCTCCGGGCCAAGGCTGGCACTATTCAAACACCAATACAATCTTGGTTGGGATGATCATCGAGGAGGTCACTTCCAACAAACTTGAAGACGAGATCGAGAAGAGAATCATAGAAAGGCTGGGGCTTGAGAACACCTCGTTTCCCGAGGGGCCTGAAATGCCCGCCCCTTACGCCCACGGATATCAGTGGGACGAAGAGAAGGGGAACTATGAAGACATCACAGATGTGGACCCGTCCTATCTCTGGGCTGCCGGGGCGATGACCTCAAACCTGGAGGACCTCAGAGTGTGGGTCAAGGCGCTAGCTACGGGGGAGCTTATCAGTGAGTCCATGCAGAAGGAGAGGCTTGCATTTAATGACGTAGTGTTGCCAGGAACTACTCCAAGCTATGAAAAAATGTCTCCGGAGTATGGTCTGGCAATAGAGGAATATGATAATGAATTTCTTGGGCACAGCGGTAAAACGCTCGGATATAATATTCAGATGTATTACCTCTCCTCGGAGAAGGCTACGCTTATATGCATGATTAATACAGAT
>JAENXM010000203.1 GCA_016649525.1 Actinomycetota bacterium | reverse complement strand
TCTCTTCCGTCGGTTTCGATGACTTCACCTCCTCACTCGCTTTCGCGTCGGCTGACACCTCCAGCCAGTGGTACCTTGCGGAGGGCTCCACCGGGGGCGACTTCGAGACGTGGGTGCTCATACAGAACCCGGGGGACGAAGCGGCGAACGTCGAGATAACCTACATGACGGATTCAGGAGAAATCCAGGGTCCGGAGTTCTCCCTGGGAGCGGGCAGGCGCGAGAGCATATACGTGGCCGATACCGTGCCCGGCACCTGGGAGGTCTCCACAAAGGTCGAGTCCTCGGTGCCGGTGGTCGCGGAGAGGGCGGTTTACTGGAACGGGCGTATCGAAGGGAATCTGTCGATAGGCCTGGGCTACTAGGCGCCGTACGGCGGGCGGCAAACGTATGGCAATAATCACTGCAAGTATCCTATTATCTATTGACGTTGCTCAATGCTGTAAGATGTTCTGTGTGGTATTTCTTATCGGTAAAAAGGGGGGAATCACTATGGTTGAACTGAAGGGATCAAAGACCGAGACAAAACTTCTTACCGCTTTCGCGGGCGAGTCGCAGGCGAGGAACCGCTACACCTACTTCGCGAGCCAGGCGAGGAAGGACGGCTTCATCCAGATAGCGGACATCTTCGAGGAGACCGCCAACCAGGAGAAGGAGCACGCCAAGCGTTTCTTCAAGCAGCTCGAGGGCGGGGCGGTCGAAGCCAGCGCTGCTTTTCCTGCGGGCGTCATCGGCACGACGGGTGAGAACCTGAAGGCGGCGGCCGCCGGTGAGAACTACGAGTGGACGGAGATGTACCCGGGGTTCGCGAAGGTGGCGCGCGACGAGGGCTTCGAGGAAGCGGCAAAGATCTGGGAGGCGATCATGGTAGCGGAGAGGCAGCACGAGAAGCGCTACCTGGGGCTTCTCGCGAATGTGGAGGCGGGGACCGTTTTCAAGAAGGATAAGCCGGTGGTCTGGCGCTGCCGCAACTGCGGCTACCTGCACGAGGGTGCCGAGGTCCCGGCAACCTGTCCCGCCTGCGCGCATCCCAGGGACTATTACGAGCTCCTTGCGGAGAACTGGTAGTAGTGACAGAGTATTTACCTTGAAGATAACAGCGAAGGGGGGAAGTGAAATGGCGGCAAGATTTGATGTGTACGAGTGCGAGGTATGCGGGCATATCGTGGAGGTACTGCGAGAGGGCAAAGGCCAGCTCGTCTGCTGCAACCAGCCGATGAAGCTCCTCGAGGCCAATACCGTGGACGCGGCTGTCGAGAAGCACGCCCCGGTCGTCGAAAAGGCCGAGGGCGGCATAAAGGTGAAGGTCGGGAGCGTTCCACACCCGATGGAGGCCGAGCACTCGATAGAGTGGGTCCAGGTCATCAACGACGGGACCTCCTACCGGAGCTTCCTCAACCCCGGTGACGAGCCCGAGGCGTTCTTCGGGATAGAGCCGGCGGGTGACATGATCGCCCGCGAACACTGCAACCTGCATGGACTCTGGAAGGGTTGATACTATGCTGGGCGAGAAGATGGAGGAAGCACTCAACGGACAGCTCAATGCGGAACTGTATTCAGCTTACCTGTACCTGTCGATGTCGGCTTACTACCACTCCATAAACCTGTTCGGTTTCGCCAACTGGATGAGGGTCCAGTGGGCGGAGGAGCTCAAGCACGCGCTGAAGTTCTTCGACTACATCGCGGAGAACGGAAGGGTGCTCCCGAGGCCTGTCGAGGTGCCGCCCCGAGAGTGGGATTCGGCGCTCGCGCCTTTCGAAGTGGCGTACGCTCACGAGCAAAAGGTGACGGGCCTGATCAACTCGCTCGTCGAGCTCGCCACCTCGCAGGGCGACGAAGTAACCCGCGATTTCCTCCAGTGGTACGTGGATGAGCAGGTCGAGGAGGAGGAGTCCGCCTCCGAGGCGGTGGAGAAGATCAAAGCAGCCGCCGATTCCACAGAGGAGCTCGACAGGCTCGATCAGGAATTCGGTCAGCGCAAATAGGGCTTGCCGGACGGTGTCCAACAGAATAGAGTTCTCTTGTTTTGTCCCGCGGGGTGAGGTGGTAGCATGAGCGGGCCTTTTGAAGCCGTAAAGATAAGCGACCACGTTTACTGGGTGGGGGCTATCGACTGGGGGATTCGCGATTTCCACGGGTATTCGACCTTCCGGGGGTCCACCTACAACGCGTACCTGATCGTCGCTGACGATGTGATCCTCATCGACACCGTGAAGGCACCCTTCAAGGACGAGCTGCTTTCGCGGGTAGCCTCCGTTACGGAACCCAGGAACATCAAGTACATAATCTCGAATCACTCCGAGATGGATCACTCTGGCAGCCTTCCCCGGGTGATCGCGGAGGTCGAACCCGAGAAGGTGTTCGCCTCGCCGAACGGGGTCAAGGCCCTCGCGGCCCACTTTCACATGGACCGCGAGATCACGGCGGTGAAAGACGGGGAGAACCTGGCGCTGGGCGGCGTCAACCTCTCGTTCCTCGAGACAAGGATGCTCCACTGGCCTGACAGCATGGTGACCTACGTTGCGGAAGACAGGCTTCTGTTCTCGCAGGACGGGTTCGGCATGCACCTTGCGACGGCGGAAAGGTTCGCGGACGAGATTGATGAATGCGCGATTGTCGAGGAGGGCGCTAAGTACTACGCGAACATACTGACTCCCTACTCCGCGCTGGTAACCAAATTGATCGAGAGGGTGGGAAGCCTGGGCATCCGGATCGATGTACTCTGCCCGGACCATGGCCCCATCTGGCGCAAGGATCCGGGCAAGATAATCGGGCTCTGGTCGAAGTGGGCGGAGCAGGCCCCGACCGGAAAAGCGCTGGTGGTCTATGACACCATGTGGGGGAGCACCGAGAAGATGGCGCGGGCCATCAGCGAGGGCCTCATCGATGGCGGCGCGACAGCGTTGGTGATGCCGCTTCACTCTTGTCACAGGAGCGATGTCGCGACAGAGCTGTTGGAGGCCGGGGCGTTGCTGGTCGGAACGCCTACCATCAACAACAGCGTTTTTCCGACCGTCGCCGACGTCATCGCCTACCTCAAAGGCCTCAAGTTCAAGAACCTCATCGGCGCGGTGTTCGGCTCGTACGGTTGGAGCGGTGAGGGCCACAAGCTCCTCAATGATGAACTCGCATCGATGAAGGTAGAGATCGTGGCCGACCCCATGGCGGTCAACTACGTTCCGGACGGCGAAGCGCTTGACAGGTGCCGCGGGCTCGGGCTCGCGGTTGCGAAAAAACTCAAGGAAGTGGTCAAAGGTGGAAGCTGAGCTCGACCCCAGGGCCCTCTGGAGCTGCAGCTACGGGCTCTACGTCGTGACATCGTGTCACGAGGGCGGGGCGAACGGTCAGATAGCCAACACGGTTATACAGGTCACGGCCGAGCCGCCGCGCATCGCGGTAGCAATAAACAAGGACAACTACACCCACGAGTTCATCTCGAACAGCGGCGTCTTCGCGGTGTCGGTGCTCTCCAGCACCACCCCCATGCCGTTCATCGGGAGGTTCGGCTTCAGGACGGGTACAGAGTTAGACAAGCTCTCGGGGGTCGAGCAGGAGAAGGGGGCGACCGGCTGTCCTGTTGTCACCGAGAACGCGGTCTCGGTCTTCGAGGGGCGGGTCAGGGACAAGGTCGACGCCGGGACGCACACCGTCTTTATCGCGGACGTGGTGAGCGGCAGGGTC
>JAENXM010000162.1 GCA_016649525.1 Actinomycetota bacterium | reverse complement strand
CTCTTGAGCATCCCGCCGACCTCGTTCTCTTTCTCGACGAGGTAGACCTCGTAGCCTTGCCCCGCGATCGACTCGGCGGCGGTCATGCCGCTTATACCGGCACCGATGACCAGGGAGGCGGGATGGACGTCTATGGATATCTCCTCGAGCGGCTGGAGGAGTGCCGCCCTCATGACGCTCATACGCACAAGGTCCTTGGCCTTGTCCGTGGCGCGTTCCCAGTCGTGCATGTGCACCCACGAGCACTGGTCGCGGATGTTCGCGAACTCGAAGAGGTACTTGTTTAGCCCGGCCTCCTCGCAGGCCGCGCGGAAGAGTGGCTCGTGCGTGCGGGGTGTGCATGACGCTACGACCACGCGGTTCAGGTCGTGCTCCACGATCGCATCCTTGATCGCTGAGATGCCGTCCTCAGCGCACGTGTAAAGGTTGCGTTCCGCGAATACTACGTTGGGAAGCGTGCGAGCGTACTCTGTAACATCGGGTACGTCAAGGAAACCAGCGATGTTGACGCCGCAGTGACAGATGAAAACCCCGATGCGGGGTTCCCCGGGCACTTTCACGTCCCGTCTTTTCGCTGGTTTCTTGTCTTTTTGCTCTGCCGTCTTCCTGGCCGCGGACTTCTTACCGCTTGCCTTCTTTCCGGCAGACCTGGATACTGCCTTTCCTACGGCCGTTTCAGGGGACGCTGACTTTGCGGCCCCTTGAGATGCGGCCGCTATCTTTTCAGCCAAGACCCTCCCTGCTGGTTACTACTTCTTCCTCTTAGGCGCGGCCCTCTTCTTGGCGGGAGCCTTCCTCTTCGCGGGCTTCCTCGCCGGCTTCCTCGCGGCCTTCTTGGCGGGAGCCTTCCTCTTCGCGGGCTTCCTCGCCGGCTTGCGCGCGGCCTTCTTCTTGGCCGGCTTCCTCGCTGCCTTCTTGGCTGCCATCTCCTACCTCCTATCTCCCTGCCCCGGCCTTTGCCGGAGACTTCCTACCGTGTTCCTTGACGGCAAGCGCCGCGCGATCGGCGGCGCCACCTCCCTGGGTCACCGCGTCGGTGACATCCATTGGACGAGTACACGCTCCAGCGATGTATATGCCGGGCACGTTAGTGTCCAGTGGCGAGAGCATATCATCAATCGCTTTAAAGAAATCATACTCATCAATATTAATTCCAAGTATCGACGCCAACTCCTTTAAACCCGGCGGCGGTACAAACGCCACCGAGAGTACAACCATGTCCACTTCCAGCTTCTTGATCCCGGCGGACTCTGTGTCATCATACCAGACGTAAAGGTTTTTAGTTTCATGGTCTTCCGTTATCTCTCCAGGACGCGCCCTTATGTACTCGATACAGTACTCCTCTTTTCCTCTCTTTATATATTCGTCAAAACCACGTCCAAATGCTCTAATGTCTGTGTAAAGTATATAGTTTTTTGTATCGTCGTGGTGCATGTATGCAAGCATCGCGTCTTTTGTCGCGCACATGCAACAGACACTGCAGCAGTAAGGATGACCGCTTCTCACATCGCGAGCGCCGACGCATTGTATGTAAGCGATTCTTTTTGGCCGCTCTCCGTCTGAACGCCTCTTGAGATGGCCGCCCGTAGGACCGCTTGCGTTGATGAGCCTCTCGTACTCCATGCTGTGGATAACGTTCTCGAACTTTCCGTAGCCGTACTCCGTGTCACCTGTTGGATCGTATATCGTAAGGCCCGTGGCGACGATTATCGCACCGGCGTCGATAGTCTGGACGACGTCCTTCTGCTCAAAGTCTATTGCGCCGCGCTGGCACGCATCCACGCATTTCTTCTTCTTACACCTGTCTTTTGAGAGGTGAAGGCAATTTTCGGGGTCGATGATCGCGACCCTGGGCACAGCCTGCATGAACGGGATGTAGGCTGCCGCTCTGGTGCCGAAGCCCTGGTTCCACTCGTCGGGTATCTTTCCCGCGAGGACGCATTCCTCCGTGCACGAACCACAGCCGGTGCACTTCTCCTCATCGACGTATCTCGCTCTGCGCCTTACCTTCACCTTGAAAGCGCCGGCCTTTCCTTTGACCTCGACGACCTCGGAGCATGTCAGCACGTCGACGTTTGGATGGTTGAAACAGGTGATCATCTTCGGGGCGAGGATACAGATAGAGCAGTCGTTCGTCGGGAAGACCTTGTCCAGTAATGCCATGCGGCCGCCTATCGACGGCTCCTTCTCAACCAGGTAAACATGGTGGCCCTTGTCCCCCAGGTCGAGCGCGGCCTGGATTCCGCAAACGCCTCCGCCTATTATCAGTATCGAATCAGACATCAGTTGTCTCCTCCAACGTCAAGAGCATTCGCCACCAGTGATGTCAGGTCCTCGATGGCGATTTCGAAATCATCTTGCTCGCCCGGCACCTTTCCGGAGAGAGCGCACCGGAAATGTATCTGGCATTTCGGACATGATGTTACCATCAGATCCGCTCCTGTGGCGCGCGCCTCTGAAAGGCGCGAGAGCTGGATGCTCTTCGCGGTTGCGCCGCAGCTCATCCATGAGCTGACTCCGCAGCAGATCGCGTCCGGGCCGTGATGCTCCATCTCGACGAGCTCCACTCCCGGCAGCGCTTGCAGCACTTCTCTCGGCTCGGAGTAGATGCCCATGTATCGGCCGAGCCTGCAGGGGTCCTGGTAAGTCACTTTTATATTCAGATCTTTCTTGAATTTGATCTTTCCAGCGGCGATGCGCTTCGCCAGGAGTTCTGACAGGTGCACGACTTCGACGTCCCAACCTTTGATTACCGCCGGGTAGGCCTGACTCAGAGTCTGGTAACCTTCCGGACACGAGACCACTATCTTCTTCACCCCCGCGGCCCTTATCGCCCGGGCGTTCTTCTTCGCGAGCTGTTCGAAACTCTGGGTGTCACCGCTGTAAAGTATGTCGTGGCCGCAGCACCGCTCATCGGGAAGAACCACCGGGGTGATCCCGACGGCGTTGAGGATCGCGATGGAGTCCCTGGCGATCTCCAGAGTGTTCGAGCCTATGTGCCTGTGCGAGATGTCGAAGTGGGGCAGGCAGCCGACGAAGAACATGACGTCGTTCTTCGCGGTAGCCTTGTGCTTTACCTTGAGGCCATCCAGCCACGAGAGCCTGTCCTGCTTCAGCCCGTCTCTTGCCATCATCCGCATCCACGAGTACATCTGTCCGGACTGGGTCGGGTTTCCGTCAAGACCCAGTGTCCTTGCCTCGATTCGAGAATCGCGTATGAAGTCGGAGAAGCGAACGTTGTAAGGACACCGCTGCTCGCATGTGCGGCAGGTCAGGCATTCCCAGAGCTGGCGGCTCGTCTCGATCTCGGTTCGCCTCTTCTCGAGCGATTCCTCGACCGTTGCGCGCGGGCTGAAGTCCTCGTCGCGCCTTGAGACGGGGCAGCTCGCGGTGCACTTCCCGCATTCGACGCAGAGATAGGCGTCGGTGCTTTTCATTATCTGTTCGAATTCGGGGACGGCGGGCGCGGGGGCCTTGCGCTGCTTTTTCAGCGGGCTTGGGCCCAGCTTCGAGAGGACCTTGACGAAGTCATCAATCTCGGACGCGAAGGCCTCGCCCTCGTTCGCATTCACCCACTTTATGCGCAGCCTCTCGGGCCCGAGGCCCAGGAGTGCCAGGAGCTCCTTCGTGCTTTCAACCCTTTCCCTTGCTTTCAGGTTCCCGCTTATGTAGTGGCAGTCGGCCTCGTGGCAGCCTCCGACCAGCACCCCGTCCGCGCCTTCCTCGAACGCCTTCAGTATGAAGGAGGGCTCAACCCTGCCGGAGCACATCACCCGGATTATCCTCACGTTGGCCGGGTACTGTATGCGGGAGACACCAGCGTAGTCCGCGCCGGCGTACGCGCACCAGTTGCATGTGAATGCTATTATCTCTGGCTCGACGGGTGACAACCTGCTAGCTCCTCACAGCTTCGATCATCGCTTCCACCTGTTCGTCCGTGAAGTTCTCCATCGCTATCGCGTTGCTCCAGCAGGCCACGGCGCACACCCCGCAGCCGACGCAGAGCGCCTGGTTAACCTCGGCGACCAGCTTGCCCGGCTCTACCTCTCGGACAGCAACAGCGCTGAACTCGCAGGTGCTCTCGCACTCACCACAACCGCGGCAGAACCGCGGGTCGACAACGGCGACTGCTCCCTCGCCCATCACGTATTCCTTGGAGAGTATCGTCGCGGCGCGCCCCGCGGCGGCGCATCCCTGGCTGATCGCTTCCTCGAGGAGCTTCGGGAAGTGCGCCATGCCGGCGACGAATATCCCCGCGGTGGCGAAGTCGACCGGACGCAGCTTGACGTGCGCCTCGAGGAAGAAGCCGTGCTCGTCGGTGGGGACCTTCATCATCTCGGCGAGCAGCTTGTTGTCCTCCGAGGCGACGACGGGGCACGAGAGCACGAGAAGATCGGTGTCTATCTCGATCTCCTGCGGGAGCTGCGGGGACCTGACCTTGACCGTCAGGCCGTTACCGTTCTCGCTGACCTCGGG
>JAENXM010000254.1 GCA_016649525.1 Actinomycetota bacterium | reverse complement strand
GCATGGTCAAGCAATACAAGCATATCACTCTTTAGCCTGTATTGCGATATAGGGCCGTAATTTAGTTGCGGTTATCTTTGTTTCGGCCTCTTCAGGCGGGCCTCTTTAGCCCGGCCTCTCTAGGCCGGGATTCGCTGGCCTGAGAGGCCAGCCTAAAGGATATGAGGCCAGCCTAAAGGATATGAGGCCAGCCTAAAGGAGTGCTGCGATTGACTATAAACCTGGAAACTATAGAATAATCTCGCCTTGTCGTTTGAAACCCGGTCTATCGGGGATGTCTTGCTTATGAGAGCTTCTTCAATATTTCAATCAACGTAGAACTACCGGTTTATGAAGAGAGGTGAGGCAATTGACTGACTGGAAGGACGAGGTGGAGGAGATCGTCTTCGAGGGCAAGATAGCGGTGCCCTATACGTGGACGGTCGGCAGCACTCTGAGCAAGTGGTACGGCGAGTTACGTGACAACGCGAAGATATGGGGTAACCGCTGTCCTTCGTGTGGCAAGGTGTACGTGCCGCCGAAGATCAAGTGTAACGAGTGCTACAAGGACCTGAACGACTGGGTGATGCTTCCCGGTACCGGCACAATCGAGACCTACACGGTGGTGAACTACGAGGAACCGGATTTCCACCCCAAGAAGGCCCCATTCGTGTACGGGATCGTCAAGATGGACGGGGCCGACACCGGCCTGGTCCATCTGATAGACGAGGTAGAGCCGGAGCAGGTAAAGGTGGGCATGCGCGTGGAGGCGGTGCTCGCCGAGGAGCGCGAGGGAACAATCATGGACATCAAGTACTTCCGCCCCATCGCCTAGCGGCGCCGGATAAGAGCAAGAACGGTGGTGAGATAAGTGGAAAGAGTGGCTGTAATAGGGGTCGGGCAGACCAAATATGAACAGGGAAAACGGGAGACGTTCCACGAGCTCGTGTTCGAGGTCGCTACCAAGGCGCTCGAGGACGCCGGGATAGAAATAACGCAGATCGACAATATCGTTACGGTATCGAGCGACTTCTGGGACGGGAGGACCATCTCAAGCATGGCGGTCCAGGACGCCGCCGGCGCGTACGGCAAGGACATCACCACAGTGGAGGGTGACGGTACCTTCGCCGCGCTTTACGGCATGATGCGCATCCTCTCGGGGGGCTTCGGGACGACCCTCGTGGTGTCGCACCACAAGGGTACCGAGAGCAACATGAACGGCATTACCAATACCTCCTTCGATCCCCTTGTGGAGAGGAAGCTCGGCATCGACGCGGTATCGTCGGGAGCCCTCCAGGCGCGAAGGTACATGTCGAAGTACGGGATTCTTGAAGAACAATCCGCGCTGGTATCGGTCAAGAACCACGGTAACGCGAAGCGTAACCCGCTCGCGATGCTCCCTATGGACATAACGGTAGATGACGTGATGAACTCGCCGATGCTTGCGAGCCCGCTCAAGAAGCTGGACTGCTCGCCCGTCACCGACGGGGCCTGCGCCCTGGTTCTGGCGACGGAGCGCCAGGCGAAGAAGCTCACGACCCTGGCGAAGCGGGTATGGCTCAAGGGCGTGGGTCACTGCACGGACGCGTACCGCCTCGGCGACCGAGACCTCGCAGACACGCGGGCATTGAAGGATGCCGCTAGGAAGGCTTATGAGATGGCGGGCGCCGGGCCCGCCGATGTCGACCTCGCTGAGGTCTACGACGCTTTCTCGTACATGGAGCTGATGTGGCTCGAGGGTCTCGGTTTCTGCGACGACGGCATGGCCGCCGAGTACATGGAGCGGGGGGCCTTCAACTTCGACGGCGACCTCCCGGTCAACCCTTCGGGCGGCAGGCTGAGCGCCAACCCCGTGCAGGTGGCAGGGCTCGCGGAGATGGCCGAATGCGTCCTCCAGCTCCGCGGAGAGGCGGGGGAACGCCAGGTCGAGGGGGCCGGGACAGCGCTGGCTCACGGCATAAACGGGATGTGCGGTCAGGCGCACTGCGTCTGGATACTGGGCAAATAGGGGGAATGCGACATGGGTAATAGAGTCGGAGTAATAGGTGTCGGACAGACACATCACGCGTCGAAACGCCTGGACGCGTCCGGTGTGGAGCTCATCGCCGAGGCAGTGACCCGTGCGCTCGACGACGCGGAGCTTTCCATCGACCAGATAGACGCCGTGGTCATCGGGAACATGGACCACTTCGAGAATATCAATTACGTGGACATGTGGGCGACAGACGGGCTGGGCTCCTTCATGAAGCCGGTCTTCAAGGTGACCACAGGCGGGACCACAGGTACTACCGTTGGCATGTGCGGTTACTACCACGCGGCCTCCGGGCTTTTCGACGTGGTGCTCGGCGTGGGCTGGGAGAAGAACTCGGAGTCGGACACGCAGGCGGCCATCGCCATCTGCGCGAACCCCGTCCTCGAGCGGGACCCTTTCGCGGGCGCCATCGGCCCGCTGGCCACCGAGTACTCCATGTACATGAAGGCCTACGGGGCGACCGAGGAGGACGCGGCGCTCGTCGCTATCCGCGACCGCAACAACGCCCTCAACAACCCGTACGCGCACAACAGGATGGCGTGTACCGTAGAGGACGTCATGAACTCGCCAATGCTTTCTTATCCGATCAAGTTCCTAGACATGTGCCCGCGCTCGGACGGCGCCTGCGCCGTGATATTCGCCTCGGAGGAGAAGGCCAAGAAACTCTGCCCGCGGCCCGCGTGGGTTCACGCGTCGGTCGTTCGTCACGACTACACTCACTTCGGGGACCTCGAGTGGCAGTGGATGCCGACGCTGGAACGCGGCTCCGCGGTGGCCTACAAAATCGCGGGGATCACCGACCCACTGAACCAGTTCGACGTGGCCGAGCTCTACCTTC
>JAENXM010000355.1 GCA_016649525.1 Actinomycetota bacterium | reverse complement strand
GATCCTGAAGAACGTAGTTAGCTTGTCCAGATTTCTGTCCGGGTAATCGATGGACAGGCTCGCTGGGTAACTTGAAGCTTCCGCCATAATAGCACCTCCTCTATTAGACCAAGAACATTAACGGATACTATAGCCAGTACGACACCTCGTGTCAAGAACGACCCCTATTTCCCATATCGCTCCGGTAAATGTTCCTTTTTTATATTAAACCCATATTTTCCCCTAGCTTCACATAGAAAAAGGCCCGCACAAAAATATGTGTAGACCCCAGTCTCAGCAAGTAAACCTGATTACCCTGCTTAGCGCTCCCTTATTATCGGCGACTTCGGTTCCCTGTATTTCCGATTGGCTAGTTAGGGGTGAACTGTTGTCAAGAATAATCGATCACATGCAGGTGCTATCTTTGAATACAGTTTCGCACATCTCTGAAGACTTTAGATGTTACTGAGGCCTGTCTTAAGTTCCACCCACTACCGAGGCAACGGCATAGTCCCGGGAGTGAGACAGGCTGATAGCGAGCTCTTTTATCGCCAGCTTGTTTGCCCGGCGGCGCGCCCTTCCGTGAAGGAAGACAAGCGGAGCCCGTCGCTTGTTGGACAGTATCTCGATATCGCGCCAGGAAACGCCCCGCCTCCCCGTACCCAGTGCCTTCATCACCGCTTCTTTTCCGGCGAACCGGACGGCCAACTCCGGCACCCTGCCGCGGCAGAAATCAAGCTCGGCCCCGGTATATATACGTCCCAGGAACCTTTGCCCCCAGCGGTCGATGACTCCCTGGACCCGTTCTATCTCGATTATATCCACGCCGACGCTATACATAGGCACAACAACAAACCAAAAAGAGCTCGTGGCTAAAAGTATACCATAAGAGAGATGTCCTCACTATGGCACCCTGCTTCACCCTGGAAGTCCTTCGCCTAACCTCTTTGCCTCCAGACTGCTTCAATACAGGCAACAGGCAGCCACTGGATTTTATATTATTTACGATACTCTCATAAGGTGAATATTGGCGGTGTATCCCTGACACAGCATGGTGAAATGTTGACTTTCGCAGCGTTTACGGATAGACTTTCACGTGAATTCCACGCACAAAAGCGCCTCTAAAACACCAAATCTAATACTAAGAAGGGGTAGAAAATGCCAGAGAAGGAAATTACAGCAGGATTTCTTCCTCGATACCGGGTTCTAGATCTGGCTGACGAGAAGGGTACCTATTGCGGTAAGCTTCTCGGCGACCTCGGGTCTGACGTGATAAAGGTTGAACCCCCGGGAGGGGACAGAGCGAGGTCCCGAGGTCCATTCTACAAGAATGAGGTTCATCCAGAGAAGAGCCTGAGCTTCCTCTATTTCAACACCAGCAAAGGCTCGATCACGCTGAACCTCGAGGATAGCACTGGCCAGGCTATCTTCAAGAGGCTAGTCGAGAAAGCGGATGTAGTTGTGGAGAGCTTCCCCGTGGGGTATCTTGCCAGCCTTGGGCTGGGTTATTCTTCGCTGCGGAAGATCAACCCCAAGCTGGTGATGAGCTCCGTCACCCCGTTCGGCCAAAAAGGTCCTCTGAGCGGCTACAAGGCCGCCGATATCAATATCATGGCCATGAGCGGCTATATGCAGCTTATCGGCGAGCCAGACCAGCCGCCGCTAGTGCTCGGCGGCGAGCAGT